>DASYIN010000065.1:0-43885 GCA_035997505.1 Steroidobacteraceae bacterium
TTTCGGCCGACGACCAGCAGCGCTTGACGAAAACCATCACCGACGCCGTGAACAACGAAGTCATTCCGGCTTATAAGAAATTCGGCGAGTTCATAGCGACGCAGTACGCGCCCCTGGGTCGAAGTACCTTGAGCGTGACGGCTCTCCCCGGTGGCAAGGAGCGCTACCTCAACGACATTCGCAGCCGCACCACCATCAGCACCCTGACCCCGGATCAGATTCACGCGATCGGCCTCAAGGAGATCGACCGCATCGAAGGCGAGATGCTGGTCATTGCCCGCAAGGAAGGCTTCACCGACGTGCCTTCATTCCGCGAGTCTTTGAAGACCAATGCCAAGTATATTCCGGCTTCGTCCGAACAGATTCTCGATGATTTCCGCAAGTACATCGCGCAGATGCAGCCGAAACTGCCGCAGTTGTTTGGCTACATCCCCGGCTCGCCGGTGACTGTCGAAGCCATACCGCCGTTTCAGGCGGGCGCCGCCACGCACTATCAAACCGGCACGCCCGACGGCAAGCGGCCCGGCCGCGTCAGCGTTGCCACGTCAAATTTTGCGCACCGTTTGCTCATCGACGATGAAGCAGTTGCCTATCATGAAGGCATCCCGGGACATCACATGCAGCTCTCTGTGCAGCAGCAGATGACCAGCCTGCCGAAGTTTCGCCAACACTCCGGGAACTCCGGCTACGTCGAGGGCTGGGCGCTTTATTCCGAGCAATTGGGCAAGGAAGTGGGGTTCTACCAGGATCCGGTGAGCGACTACGGGCGGCTTAGCAGCGAGTTGTTCCGCGCCGTGCGTTTGGTGGTGGACACCGGTCTTCATTCGGAAGGGTGGAGCCGCGATCAGGTGGTCGAGTTCTTCCGCAAGTATGAGCCCGTCGATGAGCCGACCATCCAATCGGAGACCGATCGCTACATTGCATGGCCGGCGCAAGCCTTGTCATACAAGCTTGGCCAGCTCAAGTTTCGCGAGCTGCGCGAACGTGCACAGAAGGAGCTGGGCGACAAGTTCGATATTCGCAGCTTCCACGATGAGATGCTGAATGGCGGCGTGCTGCCCTTAGACCTGCTGGATGCCCGCACGAATGGCTGGATTCACGAGCAGAAAGCGGGAATCAAGTCCGCCGCGAATTGATCCTTGAGCCTTGGCGCTGCCGGACTCGCCCGGCAGCGCTAACTGGCTGAAGACAGCACGAATTGATTGCCGTCGGGATCCTTGAAGATCGCGAATTCACCCCAGGGCTGCTTTTCGGGAGGTTTGTCGAACTCGACTCCCCGGCCTTTGAGTTGCCGATAAGTTGCACCCACGTCGTCGCAGGCGAACGAGCCGTTGAAAAACGAGCCGATGCGGCTTTCGTGGCCTTCGGGCGTGAAGAGCACGACGCGCGTTCCTGAGTTGCCGATGCGCAGCTCGATCCAGCGTTGCTTCGCGTCGAAGACCTGGTCGGTCGACACTTCGAAACCCAATTTTTCGGTATAGAACTTGAGTGCGCGATCCTGATCGCGGGTCGGTATGCCGACGAATTTAACCTGCGTAATCACGTTGCTCTCCCCTTAAGTGTGCCAACCGCATTTAAGCGATTATCGGGCATTTCGCGGCGGCTTGGAGCGATAGCGGGAGCGTGCAGTAGCGATAATCAGTATAGTAATTAATCATGCAGCACTTCAATTTGGATAACTACGTGGTCGATGTCCTGATGCCGGATCTGGCGGGGCACGACCGGCGTCCCGCCGCCTTTCTGGTTTATCTGTATTTGTTGCGCCATGCAGCAAAGGGTAAGCGGGACACGCTGTCCGTCAGCCTGCAGACCATGGCCACCAAAACCGGGTTGTCGAAGTCCACCGTTCAAGCAGCCATCCGGCATTTACGCCGGCGCCGGCTGCTGGATCCTGCAGTCTTGGCGACCGTCACCGACCCGGTTCGCCGGGTATTGCGGCCGTGGCACCGCTGAGCCGCCATGCTCGAATAGGAGGGATATACTGGCGGCAGCCTTGTGAGGTTGCACAAGATGAATCATCTGCTGAAGGCCATGGCCTTTTGGGTATGGGGGCTGGTCGCCATCGGACTCTCCGTCTCGATGGTGTCCGTAAGTTATAGATTGCTAGCCTTGTACCGGGCGCACGAAGGCCAGACGCGCTCTGCTTCGAGTCCGACGCTTGACTCACCTACCTTGACCGGTCTGCCCAGGCCTGAGAACAAACCGGCCGACGCCATCATCGACACGCAGGGAATAGAGGCAGGTCAACCCAGGATCAGCCGTGTCGTGGCAGGCGAAATGCGGGCGGCGCAGTCAGCCATGCAGAACAAGCAATGGTCCGAAGCGCTGAAAAATTTGGACGCAGCGGCGGCGAAATCTCCTCTGACCGCTTACGACTCAAAAACCATTCAGGAATTCAAAGGCGTCGTCTATGTTCGGCTGAATAATCTCAAAGCGGCGCAATCCGCCTATGAAGCGGCGGTTGCCACAGGCGCTTTTAAAGTGGACAAATTGGCCCAGCTATTTCGTGTGCTATTCCAATTGGCCGCGACCAACAAGGAGGATGCGAAGGCCATTGAATATGGCGAGAAGGCCGCCGCAGCGGGTGCGGCCAAAGACAACGATCTGCTGATCATGAGCCAGCTGTATTACCAGCAGAATGACTGCAAGAAATCCGGCATTTGGGGCGACAAGGCCATCGCCGCCTTCAAGGACGCCGGAGAGCTTCCCAAGGAAGTGCTGTACCAGTTGAAGGTGCAATGTGCGAGCAACGTCAATGACGTGGCCGCCATGAAGGCGGCCTTGGTCGATCTGATCCGGCTCACCAATAAAGCTTCCTACTGGAACAACTTGATTCGCCTGGAACGCCAGGAGGAACGCGACGAGCACAATATCTTGATGATCTATCGGGTCATGCTCGACACCCATTCGATGAATGCCGACACCGATTACATCGAAATGGCACAGCTCCTCGGAGATGCAGGATTGCCGAGCGAGGCGCAGGCGGTCCTCGAGAAGGCGATGAGTTCGGGCGTCCTCAAGGATGAGCACAAGGAGCGTACCGTGCGTTTGCTGAACGCGCTGAGGACTCGCACGGAAGCCGACCAGGCGGGACTGCCGGCGCTCGATGCTGCTGCCGGCAGGAATCCGGCAGGCCAATTCGATGTGAAGCTCGGCGAGGTTTATTTTTCAACCGGCGATTTCCAGGACGCGGTAACCGCTCTTCGTCGCGGAATCGGCAAGGGGCAACTGTTGCAGCCGGATGAAGCGTATATATCGCTGGGACGATCCTTGACGGCAGAGAATGACTTGGCCGGCGCGAAACAAGCTCTTGCCAAGCTGAAGTCACTGCCGAACATCAGCCCACGTGTGCTCACACTGTGGAATTTATACGCGGATATGCTCCCCGAGACCGCGTCACAGCCGCTCTAGTTCAGCCTAGGCGCGCACCATCCCTGGCGGTGTCGAAGTTTCTCCGGTATTAAGGGGGACCTGTTCGCGCGCCTCCTGGCGCGCAGCAATGAAACAATAGACAAGAATCGCAAGGGGACGATACATGAGCAGCACTGCCAAGCCCACACCGCTCGCCACTACGCCACGCGCCGAACTGACGCTGCGCGGACTGGTTCTCGGCGTGGTTATCACAGTGGTGTTCACGGCGGCCAACGTTTACTTCGGGCTCAAGGCGGGCCTCACCTTCGCCACCTCTATTCCGGCCGCGGTTATTTCCATGGCACTGCTTCGCGGCCTCAAGGGCATGACCGTCCAGGAAAACAACATCGTGCAGACCGTCGCCTCGGCGGCCGGCACCCTGTCCTCGGTCATTTTCGTACTGCCCGGCATGGTGATCATCGGCTGGTGGACCGGCTTTCCGTACTGGGTTTCCTGCGCGATTTGCGCCTTGGGCGGAATCCTGGGGGTGATGTATTCGATCCCGCTGCGGCGCGCGCTGGTGACGCAGTCGGATCTGCCCTACCCGGAAGGCGTCGCCTGCGCTGAGGTGCTGAAAGTAGGTGGCGGCGAACACGCCAATGCCGCGGCGATCGAGGACAGCCGCGCCGGCTTGGCGGCCGTGGTTTGGGGTGCGATCGTTTCAGCGGCCTTTGCCTGCATCGTGGCGACGCGCATCTTCGCCAGCGACGTGGTGCGGTATTTTCGCGTCGGCGATCGGGGCGGCGTGACCGGCTTCGATTTCTTGCTGTCCTTCGCGCTATTCGCCGTCGGCCACTTGGTCGGTCTGTGGGTCGGTATCGCAATGTTCGTAGGGGCGCTGATCGGCTGGGCCTGGGGCGTACCGCACTTCTCGGCGCTCGCGGCCAGCACAGAGACCATGGCGCAATTGGCCCAACACACCTGGAGCCATCAGGTGCGTTTCGTCGGCGCCGGCACCATCGGGGTGGCGGCGGTGTGGACGCTCGCGAAGCTCGTCAAACCGGTGATCGCCGGGCTGCGCTCCGCCATGGCGGCCTCGCGGGCGCGCGCCGCCGGCAACGCCGCCCTGTTGCCGCGCACCGAGCAGGACATCCCAATCGGCTATGTCGCGCTGGTTTCGCTGGCCTGCATGGTGCCGATCGGCGCGCTGATTGCGAACTTCTCCGCCGGCAGCGGCCTCGGCGACCACATGGTTTTCATGGTGATCAGCGCCCTGGTTTATATCGCCCTGATGAGCTTCTTCGTATCCGCGGTCTGCGGCTACATGGCCGGGCTCATCGGCTCCTCGAACAGTCCGCTGTCGGGCATCGGCATCTTGGTGGTGATCGGGGCGGCACTGCTTCTGGTGCCAGGTATCCGTTCCGGCCTGCCCGCGAGCAGCGGTACCGCGCTGGTGGCCTACGCGCTGTTCGTCACCGCGGTGGTGTTCACCGTGGCTGCCATCGCCAACAATAATCTGCAGGATCTGAAAACCGGCCAGCTCGTCGATGCCACCCCGTGGAAGCAGCAGGTCGCGTTGGTGATTGGAGTCGTCGCCGGCGCCGCGATCATTCCGCCGATCCTCGATCTGCTCAACCATGCCTACGGTTTCGCCGGCGCTCCCGGCCCGCATCACGAACACCCGTTGCCTGCGCCGCAGGCCGGCCTGATCTCGGCGCTCGCGCAGGGCGTGATTCAGCACAACGTCGACTGGAGCCTGATCCGGATCGGTGCGCTGGTCGGCGTGTTCGTGATCGCCGCCGACGAAATCCTGCGCCGTTCTACCACCAAGGCGCACCTCTCGCCGCTTGCGGTGGGCTTGGGAATCTACCTGCCGACGCAAAGCACGCTGATGGTCGTGGTCGGAGCGATCGTGGGCTGGTACTTCGATCGCCGCGCGGACCGCGCCTCCGACCCCAAGGCCACCAAGCAGCTCGGGGTACTGCTGGCCTCGGGCATGATCGTCGGCGAGGGCCTGGTGGGTGTGGTCATCGCCGCCTTCGTCGCCTTCTCTGGCAAGGACTTTCCGCTGGCCCTGGTTGGCGATGAGTTCGCCGATAACGCTGCCGTTTGGATCGGGAGCGGCGTGTTCGCGCTGACGGTGTTTCTCTTGTATCGCTGGGCGGCGCGGATGCGGCCTTAGGAGATTGCCGGTGTACCTTGGAACTGCCCGGCAAATCCTATCTGCCGCCACGCTTCGTAAATTATCAACGCGACGGCATTGGACAAATTGACGCTGCGATTTTGCGCGCGCATGGGAATGAACAGGCAATTCTCCGCGTTCACCCTGGCCTGCGCGCTTTGCGGCAGGCCACGGGTCTCGGGGCCGAACAAGAACGCGTCTCCCGCGCGGTACTGCACATCGCTATAGCAGCGCGCAGCGCCCGTCTCGACCACGAACAAGCGCGCACCGCCAAGCTGCTCCAGACAGGCATCGAGGTTCTCATGCACCTTGACGTCCGCGAGGTCGTGATAGTCGAGTCCGGAACGCCTCAAGCTTTTGTCGTCGAGACGGAATCCCAAGGGCTTGATCAAATGCAGCGTCGCCCCGGTGTTCGCGCACAACCGTATGGAATTGCCTGCGTTTCCAGGGATCTCGGGCTCGAACAACACGACGTGAAACATCGCGCTTATTTCTCGAGCGCGGGACGGTGCCTATCGAAGACGACGAGTTGCGTTGGATAGGCAAACTCCACGCCCAATCGCCGCAACTCATCGATAATGCGAAAATTCACGGCCTGCTGCAGGTCCAGCATGGAGTTGACGGCGGGCTGCTGCACGAAGTACGACAGCTCAAATTGAAAAGAGCTTTCGCCCAGAGTTTTCAGGTGACAGCGTTCGAAGCGCGCCTGCGCGTGTTCGCGCACGATGCCCTCCAGGAGATTGGGCATTTCCTTGAGTTTGTCGGCCGGAGTGTCGTACGTCAGGCGAATCGTTGCCAATATCCGCTGCTGCGACAAACGGCCAAAATTTCGCACCCGGCTCTTCAGGATATCGGCGTTCGACAAAATGATTTGTTCGCCGCTCTCGCTGCGCAAGCGCGTCGTCTTGATGCCGATGTGCTCCACCTTGCCGATGAAGGTATCGATGATCAGGTTGTCGCCGATCACAAAGGGTTTGTCCAGCGCGATCGACAGCGACGCAAACAAATCGCCGAGAACATTTTGCAGCGCCAGGGCTACCGCGACGCCGCCCACGCCCAATCCCGCCAGCAGCGCGGTGATGTTGACGCCGAGATTGTCGAGCGCGACCAGGATCAGCAGCGACCAGATGAGCATGCGCGCCACGAAATTGATGATGTCCAGGGACCCGGCGAATACACGGTCGGCCCCGCGTTCCAGCTCCTTCATCTCCAGATAGAAGCGCACGGCGCGGCCGGCCCACAGACCGACCTGAACCAATATCAAGATCAGCGCCGTATTGGCAACGATGTGCTGAACTTGATCGGGCAGCGTGAGGCTTGCCTGCGCGACGTCGAGCGCCACGGCAAAGAAGAAAAGCTGCGTGGTGCTTCCGATCAGATAGGCGATCAGCCGAATCAGCGTGGGGTTTCTTGCGCCGGCATGTTTTTTGTAGCGCGAGGCGATCAAGTCCCGCAGTATCCACAGGGCCGCCCAGACGACGAACCCGACGATGCCGGCGATCAGCCACTCGGTCGGCGGAATTCCGAGAAGCAGCGCCTTCACCGCGCCGAATTTTTTGGCAACAAATTCGCCCATGCGAGAATTATAGGCTGTCGCGCCGAAACTCGTGCCTAACCGATGTCTTCCATGCCGAGTTCCTTCATCTTGCGCGTCAATGTATTGCGGCCCCAGCCGAGCAATTTAGCGGCATCCTGCTTGAGTCCGTCGGCTTTGCGCAGCGCCACGCGAATCAGGATCCGCTCAACCTCGGGAACCGCTTGATCGAGGAGGCGCTGAGTGCCTGCGTCCAACTCCTGTTCAGCCCAATGCGAGAGCTTGGCCATCCAATCGTGGTTCGCCGCCTGGCCCGCGGGCAGTCCGCCGAGATCGGGCGGAATGTCCTCGGCGCGAATCTCGCGTCCCGGCGCCGTGACGGTAAGTCTGCGGCAGGCGTTCACGAGCTGGCGCACATTTCCCGGCCAGTCGAAGGTCACGAGCGCGGATTCGGCGGGCCCCGTCAACAGTTTTGGCTCGACGCCGAGCTCCTGCCCGGCTAGTGCAAGATAGTGGCGCAATAATTCGGGAATATCCTCGCGCCGCTCGCGCAGCGGCGGTATCTCGATGCGTATCACGTTGAGCCTGTGCAGAAGATCTTCGCGAAAGTGGCCGGACTTGACGCGCATTTCGAGGTCTTGATGGGTTGCGGCGATGACCCGCACGTCCACCTTGACGGGCGTTTGTCCTCCGACCCGATAAAATTCGCCCTCGGCCAGGACGCGCAGTAAACGCGTCTGCAGGGCCGGCGACATGTCGCCGATTTCGTCGAGAAACAGACTGCCGCCGTCGGCCTGTTCGAAGCGCCCGCGGCGCAACGCGTCGGCGCCCGTGAAAGCGCCTTTCTCGTGGCCGAACAATTCGGACTCCAAAAGATCCGCCGTGAAGGCGGCGGTGTTGAGCGCCACAAAGGCTTTGTTCGAGCGCGGACTGTGGCGGTGCAGGGCGCGGGCGACGAGCTCCTTGCCGGTGCCGGACTCGCCGGTGATCAATACCGTCATCGATGAGCGGGACAATCGGCCGATCGCACGGAAAACCTGCTGCATCGCCACGGCCTGCCCCAAGAGCTCGGGAATGCTGCGCCGGGTCGCTTCCGCATCGGTCGATAGATTGGCCTGTTGCGCCGCGCGCCGCACGAGGTCCACCGCTTTGTCGATGTCGAAGGGCTTGGGCAGGTATTCGAACGCGCCGCCTTGGTAGGCCGCTACCGCGGCATCCAAATCGGTGTGCGCCGTCATGACGATCACCGGCAATCCGGGCCGAGAGATCTGAATCTCCTTGAGCAGATCCAGGCCGCTGCGGCCGGGCATGCGAATGTCCGTCATCAGCACATCGGGCGCATCGGCGCGCAGCGCGGTCAACACATTGTCCGCGTGCTCGAAGGACTTGGCCGACATGCCGCTGCCCTTGAGCGCCTTTTCAAGCACCCAGCGAATGGAAGCGTCGTCGTCGACCAGCCAGACTTGCAGCGGCTTTGAATTCATGCGGAATCCATCGGCAAGGAAATGACGAATATCGTTCTCCCCGGAGCACTGTCGAATTCGATCAAACCGCCATGGCGGCTGACGAGATCCTGCGCAATTCCCAACCCCAGGCCGGTGCCGTCGGCGCGGCCGGAAACCAGCGGATAAAAAATGGTCTCGCGAATTTCGTTGAGGACGCCCGGCCCGTTGTCCTCGAACTGAACCGAGGCCACGACACGGTGGCGGTGTGCGCCGACGCTGACGTTGTTCGCCGCGCGGGTCCTCAAGATCAAGCGCGGCGATCCGCTCATCGCGGCGCCTGCGAGCGCTTGAATGGCATTGCGGCCCAAGTTGAGCATGGCCTGAATGATGTGATTGGGATCGAGCGTCAACGGCGGAAGACTGGGATCGTAGTCGCGATCGATGACCACGCCCGGCGGCGCTTCGCTGCGCAGCAGGTGATACACCCGCTCCAGCAGTTCATGCACGTTGGTCAGCTGCTTCGACGGCGGCCGTCCCGGCCCCAGCATGGAGTCGAGCAGATTGGTGAGCCGGTCTGCCTCGCTGATGATGACCCGCGTATATTCCCGCAACGCCGGATCCAGGAGCTCGCGCTCTAGCAGCTGCGCCGCGCCGCGCACGCCGCCCAGAGGATTCTTTATTTCGTGCGCGAGCTGACGGACCATCAAACGGCTTCCGCCCAGCTGCGCCAGCAGCGCGTTCTCGCGAGTCAGGCGCCGGTGCTGGGTGATGTCTTCGATTTCCAGCAGCAGCCTGTTCTTGCCTCCCAAAATCACCTGCGTCACGGCGCAGTCGAGAATGCGGTCAACGCCTCCGGGGGCAGGCCACGCAAGCTCGCGCTGCACGACACCTTCGCCGCCCTGGCGCACGCGTTCGAACATCGGCAACAGGCTTTCGGCACCGCGCGTCAGATCGACGATGGCGCGACCCAGCGCTTGATTGGGTCCGACTCCCAGCAGTGTCTGGGCCGCGGCGTTCAGGTAGGTGACGTTGAGGTCTTGATCCAGCAGGAAGATGCTGGTCACCATGGCGTCGAGCAGCTCGGCGCCGTCGATGCGCAACGTGTCTATTTGCAGCTCAGCTGACAAACTGAGCGTCTCGTGATGGGGGAAGGGGGGTTACTTGCGCAGCGGCGACTGCGGCGCGAGGCTCGAGGGTTGGCGCACGAAGAAAGTGACGCCGGTGCTGCTTTGTGCCTCGCCCGTTTGCCCGTCGGTGATGCTTGCCGTCAACACATACGTGCCGCGATCGAGCCTCGGCAGTGCAAATGAAACGGCGTCCGGCGGAGAATCCAACTGCTTGCCGTTCAACTGCCAGGTGATGGCTTGATTGGGCCGAAGCGACGGCGTGAGCGTCAGGTGCACGGCGATGACGTCCTCGGCGAAATAGGATTGATCCGGTAACGGCGCAGTGATTGTAAATTCGCTGTAAGTGAGACCCTTCTGCGCGGCCTGCTGCGGCTGCGGACTCGAGCTGGTGCGCGGCCCCGCGACGGTCCCCGCCGAGGATGTCGAGGTCACGATTTTTTCGGCGCCCGGCGAGGCCTGATCGGAGTAATGCACCACCCCGTCCGCATCGACCCACCTGTAGATCACGGCCGCCTGCACCGAGAAGGCGATCAACAAGCCTAGCGCCAACCATGAGTGTCGCGGGTGCATAATTCCAAAGCATAGACCTATCGCCTCCGGACCACAAAACGACGTGACGGCGACGTGACCGCCGTCACCTTAAGGCCTAGCACCCCAGGAACTTACAAGCTGTAATACATCTCAATTTCAATCGGATGCGTGGTCATCCGCAGACGCGTCACTTCCTTCATCTTCAATTCGATGTAGGCATCGATCAGATCGTCGGTGAACACACCGCCGGCCTTCAAGAACCCGCGGTCCTTGTCCAGATAATCGAGCGCCATGTCGAGTGAATGGCAAACCGTGGGAATCTTCTTGTCTTCCTCCGGCTCCAAATCGTACAGATCCTTATCGGCGGGATCGCCGGGGTGAATCTTGTTCTGGATGCCGTCGAGGCCCGCCAGCAGCATCGAAGCGAACATGAAGTACGGATTACCCGTTGCATCCGGGAATCGCACTTCGATGCGCCGGCCCTTGGGATTCGCAATCCAGGGAATGCGGATCGAAGCGGAACGATTGCGCGCCGAATACGCAAGCTTTACCGGCGCTTCGAATCCAGGCACCAAGCGCTTGTAGCTGTTCGTGCTGGCATTGGTGAATGCGTTGATCGCGCGCGCATGCTTGATGATGCCGCCGATGTAGTAGAGCGCGATGTCCGACAATCCGCCGTACTTGTCTCCGGCGAACAAGGCCTTGCCATCCTTCTGCAGCGATTGATGCACGTGCATGCCATTGCCGTTGTCGCCGACGATGGGTTTCGGCATGAAAGTAAGGGTTTTGCCGTGTCCGTGCGCGACGTTCTGCAGCGCATATTTGAGGATCTGCACTTCATCGGCTTTTTTGGTGAGCGTGTTTGCCGCGACGTTGATCTCGCCCTGGCCCGCGGTCGCCACCTCATGATGATGAACTTCGAACTTCAGGCCCATTTCTTCGCAGGCCATCGACATGGCGGTTCGGATGTCCTGCTGTGAATCAACCGGAGGAACCGGGAAGTAGCCGCCCTTGACGCCCGGCCGATGCGCGCGGTTGCCATCTTCGTACGCTTTGCCGGAATTCCAGGCGCCCTCGTACGAGTCGACCTCGTACGCGCAGCCATTCATGCCGGAACTGACCGTGACGTTGTCGAAGATAAAAAATTCGTTCTCGGGTCCGAACAGCGCCGAGTCGGCGATGCCGGACGCTTTCAGATGCGCCTCGGCGCGTTTGGCGAGCGACCGAGGGTCACGCGAATAGCCCTGCATGGTCATCGGCTCGATAATGTCGCAGCGCAGATCGAGCGTGGTTTCCTCGTAGAACGGATCGATGACGGCCGTCGACGGATCGGGCATCAAAATCATGTCCGACTCGTTAATGCCCTTCCACCCGGCGATGGACGATCCGTCGAACATCTTGCCGTCCTTGAAAAACCCCTCGTCGACCAGGCGCGTGGGCACAGTTACGTGCTGTTCCTTGCCTATTGTGTCAGTAAAGCGGAGATCGACGAATTTCGCGTCTTTTTCTTTGATTAATTTCAGAACATCTGCGGGGGTCATTTGCTTCCTCGCGAAGTGGTATTTAGGCCCGGCCAATCCGGGGCTCTTGAGCAATGCAGCTACTGTGCCACTCAGTGGGGCACGACGGATCAAGCACTTGCCGCCATTCGAGGCGCTGTGTGCATCATAATGGATCAATTCACCAAAAATAGCGCTCCGTATTGGTGCAAAAGGGCTTGGGTGGTGGAAAAATCCAGTTGGAGTGAAACCATCGCTTCGCAGATGAGCCAATTAGGTGCGCGGGGGAAGCCTAAGACACCTCTACATGGCGTCGCTATACTCGCTGACTTTGCCTCCTTCGCGAGCAACTCATGCCTCACGCTCCCGCGCCGCCACGCACCTTTCAGGACCTGATCTTCGCGCTGCAGAAGTACTGGTCCGATCAGGGTTGTATCGTGCTGCAGCCTTACGATATGGAAATGGGCGCGGGTACATTCCACGCGGCGACGTTCCTGCGCGCCGTAGGACCGGAACCCTGGAGCGCCGCCTACGTGCAGCCTTCGCGACGCCCGACGGACGGGCGCTATGGCGACAATCCGTTCCGGCTGCAGCACTACTATCAATTTCAAGTTTGCATCAAGCCGTCTCCCGATGATTTTCAGGAGCTGTACCTGGACTCGTTGCGCTACTTGGGCTTTGATCCGTTAACGCACGACATCCGCTTCGTTGAGGACAACTGGGAATCGCCGACCTTGGGAGCCTGGGGCTTGGGGTGGGAAGTCTGGATCAATGGGATGGAAGTATCCCAATTCACCTACTTTCAACAGGTCGGCGGACTGGACTGCCGTCCGGTGATGGGCGAAATCACCTACGGACTGGAGCGCCTCGCCATGTACATCCAAGGCAAGGAAAGCATCTTTGACATCGTCTGGACTGACGGCCCGTTCGGCATCGTGACTTACGGCGACGTGTTTCATCAAAACGAAGTCGAGCAATCCACGTATAACTTCGAGAAGGCGGACACCGCGGTGCTGGCGATCGAGTTCGACGCCTGCGAAGCTGCCTGCCGACAGTTGCTGCAGGACAAATTGGTACTTCCGGCCTATGAGCAGATGGTGAAGGCCTCGCATGCGTTTAATTTGCTGGATGCGCGCCACGCTGTTTCCGTCACGGAGCGTCAGCGGTTCATTCTTCGCGTGAGAACCTTGGCGCGCGGCATCGCCGAGGGCTACTTGAGCAGCCGCGAGGCGCTGGGTTTCCCGCTGCTCAAGAATACCGTTGTAAAGGTCGCCGGATGAGCACCAAGGACCTGCTGTTCGAGCTGCGCACCGAGGAGCTGCCGCCGCGCACGCTGCAGGTGCTATCCAACGCTCTGACCGAAGGCCTCGTTAAAGGCCTCGACGCGGCGGGCGTTCCGCATGGCAAGGTTCATGGCTTCGCCACGCCGCGACGGCTCGCCGTTTGGATCGAGAAATTGGCGGAACGGCAACCTGACCGTCAAGTGGAACGGCGCGGACCCCCGCTCGCCAACGCCTTCGATGCACAAGGGTCGCCGACGCAGGCCGCGACGGCATTCGCCAAGAGCTGCGGCGTCGCCGTCGGGGACCTGACCAAACTCACGACCGACAAAGGCGCCTGGCTGCAATTTCGCGGCGCGGAACACGGCGCGGCGACGGTGAGCTTGTTGCAGCAGCTGCTGGATCAGGCTATCGCGGCGCTGCCGATCGCTAAACGCATGCGGTGGGGCGCGCGCAGCGCCGAGTTCGTCAGGCCCGTGCATTCCGTCGTGCTGCTGTTCGGCGATGACATCGTGCCCGTTGAAGTGTTGGGGTTCGCGGCGGGCCGCTTAACGTCGGGACACCGTTTCCATTCGCCCAAGCCCATTTCATTAAAGAGTGCCAAAGGCTATGCGGGCAAATTGCGCCGGGCCAAAGTCGTTGCGGATTTCGCCGAGCGCCGCGACATCATTCGCGCCGGCGTGACCGCGGCGGCCGCGCAAATCGGCGGCGAGGCGCTCATCGAGGCCGCGCTGCTGGATGAAGTTACCGCCTTGGTGGAGTGGCCGGTGCCGCTGGCGGGCCAGTTTGAACAGCGCTTTTTGAGCCTACCGCGCGAGGTCGTCATCGCAACGGTGCAGGACCATCAGCGCTATTTCGCGGTGCAGGATCCCAATGGAAGCCTATCCCGTTGGTTCATCACGGTAAGCAACATCGAGAGCCGCGATCCCTCCAGGGTGCGCGCGGGCAACGAGCGGGTCGTGCGTCCGCGTTTGAGCGACGCCGCGTTCTTCTGGGAACAGGACCGCAAGATCCCCTTGCAAGCGCATGCCGCGAGACTCGCCGGCGTGACCTTTCAGGCCAAGCTCGGCAGCTATGCGGAGAAAACCGCGCGGGTACGGCAGCTTGCGGAGCTGATCGGGGGGGGCATCGGTGCTGGCCCTGATCTCAAGCAAGCCGCGGAACTGTCGAAAGCGGATTTGATGACGGCCATGGTGGGCGAGTTTCCGGAGCTGCAGGGCACCATGGGCCGCTACTACGGCGAGGCACAGGGCTTGCCGCGCGAAGTGTCCCTCGCGCTCGAAGAGCATTATCGACCCCGCTTTGCCGGCGATGCCTTGCCCTCGACGAAGATCGGCCAAGCGCTTGCCTTGGCCGACAAGATCGACACCCTGGTCGGAATTTTTGCCATCGAGCAGCGCCCGACCGGCACCAAGGATCCCTTCGGCTTGCGCCGCGCGGCCTTGGGCGTATTGCGAATTTTGATCGAGACCCGATTGGACTTGGATTTGATCGATGTCCTGCGCGCGTCCGCGGCAGCGCAGCCGGTACGCCGGCCGGCGGCCGCGGACGAAGTCTATGATTTCATCGCGGAACGTTTGCGCGGCATGCTGCTCGAGCAGCCGGGCACGACACCCGAGATGCTCGATGCCGTGCTCGCAAACCGCCCCTCATCGCCGTTGGACGTCGTCACCCGCCTGGCTGCCTTGAAGGAATTTCTGCTGTTGCCCGATGCCGCGGTGCTGGCGGCAATCAACAAGCGCATTGCGAACATCTTGAAAAAGACCCAGGTGAGCGGCGATTGGGTCGTCGATCCGCAAGGACTCACCGAAGAGGCCGAGCGCTCACTGCATCAGGCACTGAAAGGTCTGCGCGATCCGGTACTGAACGCGACCCGCGAGCGTCGTTACGCGGAAAGCCTGCGGGCGCTGGTGGGTTTGCGTGCACCGGTGAATGACTTTTTCGATCATGTCATGGTGATGGATGAGAATGCGGCCAAGCGAAACAATCGACTGGCGCTGCTCCGCGATGCACTAGTCCTGCTCGGCGGCGTCGCAGATTTATCGCGCCTGCCGGGCTAGTCGCACGCATGCAGCTCTTAAAGTCGCTGTTCTTCACCGCATTCATGATGGTGTCCGCGCTGGCGTTCGGCGGATTCATGGCCCTGTGCTTTTTGGCGCCGTACCGCACACAATTCGCGATCGCGCGTACGTGGGCGCGGCTGCAGTTTTGGCTGTTGGGAAAAGTGTGCGGCCTGACATTCACGGTGGAGGGACGCGAACGGATACCCGCCGGCAATCACATCGTGATGAGCAACCACACTTCCGCGTGGGAAACCATCGCGCAGTTTCTGATTTTCCCGCCGCAAGTCTGGGTCCTGAAGCGCGAATTGTTATGGATTCCCCTTATTGGTTGGGGCTTAAAACTCCTGCGGCCCATCTCAATCAATCGAGGCGCGGGGCACCGCGCAGTGAACCAGGTCATCGAGCAGGGGAAAGAACGCTTGGCAGACGGCCTCTGGATCATTATTTTTCCGGAGGGCACGCGCGTCGTGGCGGGGGAGAAGCGCAAATACGGCGTGAGCGGCGCCGTCTTGGCGACGGAAACGGGCAAGTTCGTCGTGCCCCTGTCGCACAACGCCTCCGATTTTTGGGTGAGGCGCGGCATCGTCAAGAAGGCCGGTACCATCCGGGTGGTCATCGGTGAACCCATCCCCGCCGCCGGCAAGAACGCACGCGAGCTCAATGATGAAGTCCGGCGAGCGATCGAGGCGGGCCTGGCGCGGATCGCAGAGATGTCCACGGTCAAGGCGGCATAGCGTGGCAGCCGCGCGTCGGGAGATTGGGAGCATCGATCAATACATCGCGGGATGTGCGCCTGAAGTTCGCGCCATCTTGAGGAAATTACGATCAACCATTAAACGAACGGCGACGCCAAACTCCAAGCTGCGGTGTCGAAGTATGCCGGGCCAAAAGGGAACTTGAGGTTTCCGCTCGATGCGCCGATTCCCTACGCGTTGGTCGCGAGAATTGTGAAGTTTCGGGTAAAGCAAGATCTGGCCAAGGCGAGGAAAAAATAGCCCCTCAAGTGGCCGAGGTAATCTTTCGTGAGCTGCGAGCCGTTGTGATAGCGTAAGGCGCCATGAAAAAAATCCGCCTCGCGTTTTTGAGTCTGCTTTCTCTCGCCGCTGCAAGCCAGGTCATGGCTCATCCGCCGAAGACGCATCGTCTTGAAGCCACTCCTGCGACCGTGGCCTACGGCTACTACTGGGCGGATGCGCCGCCGGTGCTGCGAATCGACTCGGGCGACATCATCGATGTCGACACGCTGCTGACCAACACACCGGCCGGTCTGGCAAAGGCAGGCGTGTTGGACGATAAAATTCAGGCGTCGCTCAAGGCCATCGTGAATGAGGTGACGGGTGATCGCCGCGGCCCGGGCGGGCATATCCTGACGGGACCGGTGTACGTCGAAGGCGCGGAGCCCGGCGATGTGCTGGAAGTCAAAATTCTGTCGATCGAGCTGCCCCTGGATTACGGCTACAACGGCTGCAGCGGCTATTTGCCGGAAAACTGCGAGACCGGCGTGCCATCAAAAATCATTCCCTTGGATCGCAAGAAAATGACGGCGGAATTCCTGCCGGGAATCGTCATTCCGCTCAAACCTTTCTACGGGAGCTTAGGCATAGCGCCGGCGCCGGAGGCGGGCCGCCTCAGCAGCAATCCGCCGGGACGGCACGCAGGTAATCTCGACAATCGCGAGCTGGTTGCCGGCAGCACGCTCTACATCCCGGTGTTTGCGCGCGGCGCCTTGTTCGAAATCGGCGACGGCCACGTGGCGCAGGGTGACGGCGAGGTGGACCAAACCGCGATCGAAACCTCGCTGCGTGGACGTTTGCAGCTCACCGTGCGCAAGGACATGAAGTTGAAATGGCCCCGCGCCGAAACTGCCACCGACTACATCAGCATGGCAACCGATCCTGATCTCATCACCGCAACGAAGGCGGCAATCCAGGAGATGATCGATTTTCTGGTGTCGGAAAAGAAGCTGACGCGGCATCAGGCCTACCAGCTGGTGAGCATCTCGGGAAACGTCGCGATCACGCAGCTCGTGGACAAGCCCAATGTCGGAGTACACGTGAAGCTGCCGAAGAGCATTTTCGTCGGAAAGTAACTTCCTTGGGCGATGATCGAGTTCATCCAAACACGGCCACCATTTGACGGGCGACCGCGGCGGGCCTGCCGCGAGGATCAACAAGTAAGCAGGATTCGCATGAATAGCCGCCACCGGCGGAATTGACCTCCGCATCGATGCGCCACCATGCTGCGGGCGCGAAGCTGTAGTCATGGCGAAGCAATTGCACCGTCCAGGTGAGCGAGCTCGACGGCGCGACGGTGGTCATGAGCTGCAAGATCACCGAAGGTATGGAATCGATCAACGCCACCACGTGGGACTCGGTGAGCGGCGCCGGATCCCGGTGACGCACGTAAATTTTCGAGGTGCGCAGGCTCGAGCCGCCGAAGGGACGCGTCCCTTCCGCCCAGCGGTAAGCGAAATGCTGCAAGAAGGATGGCCCACCCATGGCGGCGGTCGAGGATTCCGACAATTCCTCGACGGCCCGCACGCCGGCAGCGACGGCTGGAGTAATCGAGAGCGCCGTGGCGCGCGCCGCGCCATAGATGCCGGTCAGTGTCGCGGCTATCTTGCCATCGCTCCAAAGCCTTGAGCGGGCGATGGTGACAGCCTTGCCGGCGCGCAAAACTTCGGCATCGATGCTGACTTCGCCGGCGAGCGCAGGTCCGACAAAAGTCGTATCCAACCCCCGCAGCTCACGATCCGCCGGCACCAGACGGCGCATCGCTTCATTGCAGAGGGCAGCGACCATACCGCCGAAAGTTGCGCGGCCCTGGGACCAGTCTTCGCCTATATGTGCACGCCAACCGCTGCTCAGCGGCTGCATCGATGCCAGGGTTTCGGAAAACAGCACGCACCGGATGTTACCGGAAGAGAGCGCGGATCGAAAAATTAATCGGGCTGCGGCGCAGGCCCTATGTAGTTTGCCGAGGGACGAACGATCCGGTTGTCCTTGCGCTGTTCCACGATATGGGCCGACCAGCCGAATATGCGGGCGGCCGCGAATGTCGCCGTAAAGAATTCCTTGGGCAGTCCCAATGCCAGATACACGACGCCTTTATAGAATTCCAAATTGGCGCGCAGCGAGCGCTTCTTGTGCGCAGTCTGGGCGACAAACGCCTCGTCAACGGCCTTCAAGGTTTCGATCAGACGCTTCTCATCAGGCTGGGAGGCGATCTCTTCGGCGAGCACCTTGACGATCCTCGAACGGGGGTCAACGACCCGATACTCGCGGTGACCCATGCCCATCACCAAACGTCCCGTGCTTAAGGATTCGGCCACGAAACTCGCAGCGCGCTCAGGCTGACCCACTTCCTGGGCCATCTCCAGAGCGCCCTGATCCGCGGCGCCATGCAGCGGACCATAGAGTGAGCCCATCGCCGCCGCCAGCGCTGAGGCGGGCGGCGCCAGGGTGGACGTCACCACGCGAGCCGTGAAGGTGCTGGCATTGAAGCTGTGATCGATCTGCAGGATCTGGGTCTGCTCAAGAATGCGGACTTGCAGCTCGGTGGGTGTACGGTCATGCAGCAGCTGGAGAAATCGCTCGCCATAGCGGCGGGTGGAGGGATAGGTCGTGGGCGCTCGACCCGCGCGCAGTGCGACCAACATGGCGTGCGCAGTCGGCAGGCGAGCGGCGATCACCAGGGCCTCCTGCTCATCATCGGTACGGCCAAACGGGCGTGACGGCGGTGCGAAAGCCATGAGGGGCATGGCTGCCTGCAGCGTTGCCATGGGATGGCCGCCTAAATGCGACAAACGCTCCAAGGCCGCGGCAAGTTCCGCGGGCAAGCGTCCCGCATCCCACAAAAATTCCTCGAAGTCCGCCAGCCGTGAGGCATCCGGCAGTTCACCAAACACGACCAAGTGCGCGACCGCGGCGAACGGGTGTTTGACCAGCTTTTCAATCGGCTGCCCGCGGTAGTACAGCCGTCCGGCCTCGCCATCGACCAAGGAAATTGAGGTGCTGTCCACCACCACACCTTCCAAACCCTTCTTGATATCGACCACCGCATTCATAGGCACCTCCGAGGATGCTTCAAGTTAAAGCAGGGAAGGTGTGAAAGGCCAGATGGCAGGAGTGATGGAAGTATCAGTGGGGCGGATAGGCGCGGGCGGATAGCCTTTAGAGGCGCAAACCCAGGGCCCGCTCGGTTATCCTTCATGGATGCAGATTGAACGTAACGAGCTGCGCTGCTTTCACGCCGTCATCGAAGCCGGCGGTTTCAGCCGTGCGGCCGAGCGGCTGGACTTGTCACAATCGGCCGTGAGCCAGACCATCGCCAATCTGGAGCATCGGCTGGGCACCAGTTTGTTGCGCCGAGGCAATCCGCCGCGGCCGACCGAAGCCGGTATTCGGCTGCTGCGCTTTGCACAGACGACGCTGAACGAAGAACGCGAAGCACTCGCGGACATCGGCCAAATCAAAACCGGTGCTCTGTCGACCCTATCGCTCGCTCTATCGCCGGCGGCCAACTCGCGCGTCGGCGTGGCGCTGCTGAAGGAATTCTGCGAGCGCAATCCTCTCACGCGGCTCAAAGTCGTCGTCGCGCCCAGCCGCGAGATCGTGCATGGCGTCGCTGAAGGCAGGTGGGAACTCGGCTTCGGACCCTTTCATCACAACATGCCGGCGCACTTCGCGCTGCATCCCTGTTTTTCGGAAACACGGCGACTCATGATCGCGCGCGATCATCCGGCACGCGCGGCGCTGGCGCGCGACGCCGTCGGCACCATGCGCGAATTGCCGCTGGTGACCTCGTTTCTCGACGAGACCGCGCGCCGCTCCACGGGTGAACGATTGCGCGATGCGTTCGGCTCCGTATGGGAAGTGAGCCACATGGAATTGCGCCTCGCCCTGGTCGCGGACGGCAAAGGCGTCACGTACGTATCGGACTTGCTTACCGACGTGCCGCCGCAACTGGTTCCTGTTGAAGGCCTGCCGTACTCGAGCATCGATCGCCAGGTCGGTGCCTACAACTTGAAGCACCAACCAATGTCGCAGGCCGGGACCCGGTTTTTAGCGTTGTGCCATGAGCGCTGGCCCAAAACCGGACAGCGCGCCCCGTGATCTGTCGCAAACAATTACAAGCAACGAGGAATCGCCCGCCATGAACACGAAAGATCTATTCTCGCTCAAGGGACGTGTTGCGCTGATCACGGGCGGATCGCGCGGCATCGGCAAGATGATTGCCGCGGGATTCATTGCGCAAGGCGCCAAGGTCTACATCTCGGCGCGCAAGGCCGACGCCTGTGATCAAACTGCAAAGGAATTATCCAAAGACGGCGGGACCTGCATTTCCATTCCCATGAACGTATCCACGGTCGCGGGAGCCAAGGGGCTTGCGGCAGCCGTGATGGCGCAAGAGCCGAAGGTGGATATCCTCGTCAACAACGCCGGCGCTGCGTGGGGCGCGGCCTTTGACGAATTCCCCGAAGAGGGTTGGGACAAGGTGCTCACTTTGAACGCCAAGACACCCTTCTTTCTGACGCAGGCGATGGCGCCGGCATTGCGCAAGGCGGCCTCGCCGGCTCGTCCCGCAAAAGTGATCAACATCGCTTCGATCGATGGTATTTATCTGACGCACCGCGAAACGTATTCGTACGTGACCAGCAAAGCCGGTCTCATCCAGCTCACGCGTCTGATGGCGGCGCGGCTGGTCAAGGACAACATCCACGTCACCGCCATCGCACCGGGCGCTTTTAAGTCCGACATGAACAAGGAGGCGCGCGACCGCGGGGATGAGGTTGCCAAGCATATTCCCGCGCGGCGCATCGGCACGGACGAGGACATGGCGGGCGCCGCGATTTTTCTGGCCTCGCGCGCCGGCGACTACGTGGTCGGTTCGACCGTCACGGTCGACGGCGGCGTCGCCTTCGCGACTCCCGCGATGCGCGATCTGCAGATGGAATAGGTCCTTACAACGATGGCGACATCGGAGACGCACTACCGGACGCATTTGGGACCCGTTTATTCCTGGATGCTGGGCGACTTGGACGCAGCATTTGCGCGCGGCGCGGCCGAGATTGACGGTTTACCGCTGCCCGCAACCCGCGGCGTCGCAGTGGATCTCGGTGCCGGGTTGGGCCTGCACACCTTGGCTCTGGCGAAACACGGCTTCGAGGTCGTTGCCATCGATAACTGCCAGACCTTGCTCGACGAACTGCAGTCGCGCGCCGGATCGTTGCCGATCTCGATTCACAGTGCCGATCTTTTGGAATTCCGCCGCCTCGTGACCAGTCAAGCGCAGGTCATCGTGTGCATGGGCGACACGCTCACTCACCTGCCCGCCCGGTCGACCGTCGAATCGTTGTTGGCTGCGGTGGCAACCTCCCTGGCGCCGGGCGGAGTGTTCGCGACGACGTTTCGCGATTACACGACTTCGGAATTGAAAGGAGAGCAGCGTTTCATTCTGGTGCGCGCCGATGCGGACCGGATCATGACTTGCTTTCTCGAGTATGGAGATCATCAAGTGACGGTTCACGATCTGCTGCACGAGAAAGAGGACGGTCGGTGGCGCCAGTCAGTCAGCAGCTACCCCAAACTTCGGATTGCACCGGAATGGGTGATGTCCAAACTCTCCGAGCTGGGATTGCTCGTTAAGCGCGACGCCACACCCAGCGGCATGGCGCGCATCGTCGCGACCAAGAACTGACTAGGCCCGCGGTGTTCGCTGCTCGATGCGCTTTGCCAATTCATCGAGATCCACGTCCTCGTCGATCGCTATTTCCACCGAGTCGTCTTTCGGCACGGCCGGTGTGATTGCTTGGCGCTGAACCTTGAGGGGGCTTGGAGCAGCCCGCTCCTCCGGCAATGGCGCCGCCAACGTCGGCTGCACCCAGTCTTTCTTTTGTGCCACCCAGCGTTGGTAGCGGTCGAAATTCCACATCCCGGCCTCGCCCCCGGTTTGCAGCACATTGGCGATCTGGCTGAACTGGCCGCCGCGAATCGTGCCCTTGGAGGCGGCGCTCGGCAGCAGGATTTCGCACACCGGAACTCGCAGCCGAAATTCCGGCAGGAATTCCAAGCGTTGGCAAACGACGCCGACCATGCAATCGGCCAGCTGCGCCCTGATGCCGCCCTGGATTTCCGCGGAGAATGACATGCAGATGCGCGTGAGTGCCTCGGCACAGGTCGCCGAGTGCATGGTGGCGATGACCAAGTGCCCCGTCTCGGCCGCGCTCAACGTGAGGCGCATGACCTCGGGGGTTCGCATTTCGCCGATGACCAGAACATCGGGATTCTCCCGCAAGGCATCGATGAGCGCCTGCTCGTAGCTGGGGGAGTGAGTCGGCACCTCACGCTGCCGAATGAAGGATCGTCGATTGGTGAAGACGTACTCGAGGGGACTTTCGATCGCGATGATGTTGCGCGCGCTGGAAGAGTTGATTTCCTCCACCAGCGCGGCCAGCGTCGTGGATTTTCCGCTTCCGGTCGGTCCCGAGATGACGATCAAACCGGTCGTCATTTCGGTCAGCCTTTTTAAGTCCGGATGCAGATTGCAGGCCCGCAGATTGTTTTGAAACGAACTCAAAAGCCGCACGGCCATGGCCACGCCGCGCAGCGTCTGGAAGATATTGATGCGGCAGCGGACACCGGAGATGTTTCGTGAAACATCGGCGGAGCCGCGGCTTAAGAATTGCTGCCAGCCGTCGTTGCCCAGCAGCTCCCGCGCTGCCTGCACGAGCACCGCGCCGGCGATGGGTTGACCGATTGAGGAGAGTTGGCCGCGGACGCGTGTCACGGGAGCGGTATCCGCCTCGATGTGCAGATCGCTGGCGCCGAGCTCGCGGCCCTTCCGAATCCAGTCTTGTACCGTCACATTTTGTCCTTGCTTACTCTAGACTTGCACTACCTACAGAGGGATGACAAGTTCTTTCACCCGAGGTTCGAATGCCGAAGCTTCTGTTCGCGTTGGCGATCCTGATGCCGACCGTCTTGGCCGCGCAAGCAATACATCGCGCAGGATCGGTTCATACACCGGAAGTCGACCTGGGCTACGAGACCTTTGGCGCGCCGGGTGCGGAGATGCCCATCATCGCGGTCAACGGTGGCCCGGGGCTTTCTCATGCGTACATGATGCAAAATGACCTGTGGCAACGCGTGGCGGCGCATCGCTTGGTCGTTCTCTACGATCAGCGCGGCACCGGGGCGTCCAAGCACCTTTTGCCCAATGCTCCCCAGACCATGGAGGCGCAGGTCGCCGATCTCGATGCCGTCCGCAAGGCTTTGGTGCTGGACCAAGTCGCAATCCTTGGGGACTCCTATGGTGGAATGATTGCGATGGCCTACGCGGCGGCTCACCCGGAGCACGTTGCACGGCTGATCCTCTCTGATTCGGCCGCACCCTCCTGGAAGGGATTGGTTCATTTGCTACCTCAAGTCTTCCCGGACCGCGAGGATCAGGGGAAAGCGGAAGCCAAAAAGCTGGCCGCCGATCCTGACGCTGCCGCTCGAGCGGGCTTGGTCAATCACATGCGTCAGATGTTTTATTCCACGGAAATGCGCGATGCCTATCTGGCGCACATGGGAGATCTGGGCTTCGAACCGGCGGTCGGTGGCGCGGTTCAAAAGGCCACCGAGAATCTTGATCTTACCCCCAAGCTGGCGGGTTTTAAGTTTCCGACGCTGGTCATCACCGGCCGCTACGACATGAACGTCGCGCCGCTTACCGCGTGGCGCATGGCTCACGCCATCCCCGGCGCGCAGCTGGTTTTCTTCGAGATGAGCGGCCATCTGCCTGCGTACGAGGAACCGGAAAAATATCACAAGGTATTGGAGGATTTTCTTAAGCGCTGAGACCCTTGAACAACGGGGCTTTCCCGGCTGCTGCAGGTAGGGCACGTCTTAGCGCAAATTCGGATTGAGACGTGCAGCCGCGGCGTCATCCATATTCGCGCGCTTGAAGTCCTTTTTCGCGAAATATGCTGTGCCGCGAAAGCGATAGGCCAGGGCGTCGGTGGGGTTGAGTGCGATCGCGGCCGTGAGGTCGGCGATTGCCGCATCCGGTTCATGCCGGTTGAGCCGTACGAAGCCACGGCCGCGAAGCGCCTCGGCGTCGCGCGGATTGGAATTGATCACCCGGTCATAGTCTTCGAGCGCACCGGGACTGTCGCCCCCTTCCTGTCGCAAGAAGGCGCGATGGCGATAGGCATCCAGTGCATCGGCATCGATACGGATTGCTTGCGTGAAATCGGCGATGGCGCGGTCACGCTCGTGCTTGGCGCCGAGTGCCTGGCCACGGTTCAAGTAGGCCGCGCCCTCCTTGGGATCGAGCGCGATGGCGCTGGTGAAGTCGGCAATCGCCAAGTCCCACTCGGACCGGGCGAGATGGGCGGCGCCGCGATTGACATAGGCCGCGATCATTTTCGCATTGAGACCAATGGCTTCACTGAAGTCGGCAATCGCGCGCTCGAGATTGCGCTGCGCGAGGTAGTAGTCGCCGCGCGCCTTGTAGGCATGGGCATCGAGGGGATTGAGTTTGACGGCCCTATCAAATTCACCCAGGGCCTGCGCCGATTTACCGGCCGCTTGCAGGCTGAGCCCGAGATACAGATGGGCGCCGCTCGCATCGGGGTTGAGTCGAATCGCCTCGGCCGCATCCGCAGCCGCCTTCGCCTCCTCGCCCAGCGCGCGATACACGAAGGCGCGGTCGCGCCACGCGGTAGCCTCAGCTGGGTTCAATTCGATGGCTTTAGAATAGTCCGCAAGCGCCGGATCGTGCTCGCCGCGGCGGGCGTGTATGAAACCGCGGTTGATGTAGATCCCGGAATCATTCGGGCTGATCGTTGCCGCTGTGTCGAGATCGGCGATGGCGCGATCATCGTCCCCGCGATTGGTAAATATCGTGGAACGGTTGACGTATGCGGACGCGAGTTTCGCATCGAGCGCGATGGCCTCATCGTAATCGGTCAAGGCCTCGGCCTCGTCGTTCTTGCGGAAGTACATCAAACCGCGATTCAAATGGATCTTCGCCAAGATTCCGCGCTGCTCGGGATTTTTCAATGCCGTGGTGTAATCGGCGATGGCGTGATCCAAGTCGCCCTGTTGCTGATACGAGGATGCGCGGTTGCGCAGCGCGATGGCGCGATTCTCCGATTCCTCGCGTTTGTCCATGATGATATTGCTGCATGCCGGGATCGCGACCTGCGGTTTCCCGGAAGCGCATCGGATTGCATCCCCGCCGTTGCCCCCGGCGTGATTCGCGCCCTGCGCATCACTACGATTCGCCGCGCCGACAAGAGCTGTCAGCATGAGTGCCAGCAGAAAGACTGGCCGCGACACGCGGGATCCGCCGAGGGACGACATATCGAAGTCTCGATGAGGTTTCACGCATATTGCACGATCGACAGTAGATTGCCATCGGGGTCACGGAACCATGCGACCTGCGCACCTTCAGGCGTCGTAAGAACGCCGAGCGGATCGTGCGGGAAGGCGGCAAAGCGTTCGAGAACGACGCCGCGCGCCGCCAGCGCGCCAACAACCGTTCGGATATCCGCGACCGCGAAGCCCAGCACCGTATGCGCCGAGGGTCGCGTTGACGGCACGGGTGAGACGCGCAGATCGCCGCCGCCCACGGAATACACCAGCGCGCCATGCGACTTGGCCTTCAGCGGCAAGCCCAAAACCTCGGTGTAGAACTTCTCGGCTTCGGATATGCGCGAAGTCCAGACGATCGTCTGCAATTGAGAGTCGGCGAGCATGGCAACCCCTTTGTCGGCACAAAAAATAAAGCCGCGATCCGACTCATGAGTCAGCGCGGCTCCTTAAATGCAAAAGCCGCGACGAGCGCGGCTTCGATGGGGAAGACTACGCTTTGCGGCCGAATGCCGTCAATGTCCGTACCCGAGTCCGCATGAGGACCGCGGGCGCTTTTTCAGCTATGGTGCGCCCTGCATGGGAGAATCGAACAAAGCTGTCTTTCTAAGCTATGCCTCGCAGGATGCCGAGGCCGCCAAACGCATCTGCGAGTCGTTGCGCCAGGGCGGCATCGAGGTCTGGCTCGACCAGAGCGAGCTTCGCGGCGGCGACGCCTGGGACCAACGGATTCGCCAGCAGATTCGCGACTGCGCATTGTTTATCCCGATCATTTCGGTAAACACGGCATCGCGGCACGAAGGTTACTTCAGGCTCGAGTGGGACTTGGCCGATGAGCGCACCCACAAGATCTCGCGCAACCGGCCATTTATTATCCCAGTGTGTCTGGATAGCACGCCGAATGCCGGCGCGGACGTGCCCGAGTCGTTTCAACGCGTCCAATGGACACGTCTGCCGGGCGGGGAAGCGCCGGCTGCCTTCGTCGAGCGCGTTTCGCAGCTGCTTTCTCCTGGCGAAGGGTCGCCCGTATATCAAGCTGCGCCATCCGGCGTTGCTGCCCGCCAGCCTTCTACGCCTTACTCGTCGCGGCGATCGAAAACCGTTGCTCTGTTGGGCGCTTTGGTGCTTCTCCTGGTCGGCGGCTATGTCGCACTCGACAAGCTGTTCCTATCAAAGCCCGATGTACCGCCCGCGACGCCGATTGCCCCTGCAAAAGCTGCCGCATCGAGCGCGGCCCCGGAAAAGTCCATCGCGGTGCTGCCTTTTGTGGACATGAGCGAGAAGAAAGACCAGGAATACTTCTCCGACGGCTTATCCGAGGAATTGATCGATCTGCTCGCCAAGACTCAGGGGCTCGAGGTCATTGCGCGGACTTCCTCGTTCTACTTCAAGGGCAAGCAGGTCACCATCGGTGAGATCGCCAAGACCTTGAACGTTGCCAACGTCATGGAAGGCAGCGTTCGCAAGTCCGGGAATACCATCCGGGTTACCGCCCAGTTGATTCGCGCGAGTGACGGTGTGCACATTTGGTCGGAGACCTATGATCGCGACCTCAAGGACGTGTTCAAGGTTCAGGACGAGATCGCGCAGGGGGTCGTGCAGAAATTGAAGCTCACGCTTCTGCCCGCGACCCCCGCCGCGTCGGCAAGAACGGTGAACTCGGAAGCCCACGGCCTCTATCTACAAGGCCGCTATTTCAAGGATCGCGATACAAGCGGGGACCTTGCCAAAGCAAACGACTACTTCAAGCGTGCAATCGCGCTCGATGCGACCTACGCGCCGGCCTGGGCGGGGATAGCGAGCGTGGCCACCCGGCAAGTCGCCAACAGCTACGTCACCCTGGCTCAAGGGTTTAGCATAGCGCGGCAGGCGGCCTCGAAAGCCATCGAACTCGATCCCAAAAACGGCGAAGGCTACGCAGTGCTGGGGCTTGTCCACATGATGGCGCATGAATGGCCGCAAGCCGACGCGACCTTGGCCAGCGCTCGAGGGATCGATCCGACGGACTCAACGGTGTTTATGACCTCCGGGGTTCTCGCAATCGGCCTTGGCCGGGACGAGCAAGCGATTGCCCTGTTTCGACAGGCTTTGGAGCACGATCCGCTCAATTTGCTGGCGCGGCGCTACTTTGCTCGCACGCTATTATTCGCCGGGCGACCGGCGGAAGCAGAGGCCGAGATCCGCCAGGTGCTTGACACCAATCCCGCACAGCCTGGTGCGCACTATGATCTCGGCCGGATCTTATTAGCGAAGGGTCAGATTGAGGCGGCTCATGCGGCGTTTGAGGCGGAACCCGATGAAAGCTGGAAAGGGTTTGGACTACCGCTCAGCTATCACGCACTGCACCGTACCGCGGAAGCCAACGCCGCCTTCGCAACCCTTTTGAGTAAATCGGCCGGGGCGGAATTCCAGGTCGCCGAGACCTATGCCTACTTTGGGGACACCGATCAGGCGTTCAAGTGGCTCGATGCGGCCGTGGAGCGCGATTTGGGAATCATCTGGCTGCACAATGATCCGCTCTTCAAGGGACTCACGAGCGATGCCCGCTACGCGATGATCCTGCGCAAACTGAAGATGGCGAAATAGTTCGGGGCGCGCGTCCGCCCGTTAAATGTCCAAGTTCGACACGTTGAGCGCGTTCTTCTCGATGAATTCGCGCCGCGGTTCCACGGCATCGCCCATCAGCGTCGTGAAAATATCGTCCGCCGCAACGGCGTCTTCGATTCGCACCTGCAGGACGCGGCGTGTTTCCGGGTTAATGGTCGTTTCCCAAAGTTGATCGGCATTCATTTCGCCTAATCCCTTGTAGCGCTGAATGGTCTGACCCTTCTTGGCTTGTTCAAACAGCCAAGTCATCGCAGCCTTAAAGCTCGCCACCTCCAGCTTCTCGTCGCCACGCCGGATGAAGGCACCCGGACCGATGAAGTCATTCAAGGTTTGCGCGAACTCTGCAATACGCAAGTATTCCGCTGAATCGAAAAACTCTCGGGGCACATGTTTTTCGGAGGTCAGACCGTGCTCAATGCGCTGCAGATTGATTCGATGACCACCGGCCGGCAGCGCGTCCACCACAACGCGGTAGCGGCGCGATACATCGTCCAGCGCATTCAGCCGTTGTTCGAGATTGCGGCACCAATCGCGGAGCGCGTCGATTCGATCGAAGCCTTCCGTGGTCAGTTTTGGAACATACAGCAGTTGTTCCAGGAAGCGCTCGTCATAGCGACGCTGCCATCGCGTCACGATGCTTTGCACCTCGACATACCTCCTCGCCAATGACTCGAGACCCAACCCAGACAATGGCGGTGCCTCCGCGTTGACATGCAGTGCGGCGCCATCGATCGCCGTATTCAGCAACAGCGCATTCAATTCCACGTCATCCTTGACATAGGTTTCCTGTTTGCCTTTCTTGACCTTGTACAAAGGCGGCTGTGCAATGTAGATGTGGCCGCGCTCGATGAGAATCGGCATTTGGCGATAGAAGAATGTAAGCAACAATGTCCGTATGTGGCTGCCGTCGACATCCGCGTCGGACATGAGAAAAATGCGGTGATACCGCAACTTATCGACATTAAAATCATCGCGCCCAATGCCGCAACCTAATGCGGTGATTAGCGTGCCCACTTCGGCGGACGCGAGCATTTTGTCGAAGCGTGCCTTCTCGACATTGAGAATTTTTCCTTTGAGCGGCAGGATCGCTTGCGTGCGCCGATCGCGGCCTTGCTTCGCGGAGCCGCCGGCGGAATCGCCCTCGACCAAAAAGATCTCCGAGAGCGCAGGATCTTTTTCCTGGCAGTCGGCGAGCTTCCCCGGAAGTCCGGCAATATCCAGCGCCCCCTTGCGGCGAGTCATCTCGCGCGCCTTGCGCGCGGCTTCGCGTGCATAGGCCGCTTCCAGGATCTTGTTGACGATGGCCTTCGCTTCTTGAGGATGCTCCAGCAAGAATTCTTCGAGGCGACCGGCAACGGCGGACTCCACCACGCCTTTGACTTCGGATGAGACCAGCTTGTCTTTCGTCTGCGAAGAGAATTTGGGGTCGGGTAGTTTCACCGAGAGGATCGCGGTCAATCCTTCGCGCGAATCGTCACCGGTGGTCTGAATCTTTTCCTTCTTCGACGCCAATTCTTTTTCGATGTAATTATTCAGCGTGCGCGTCAGTGCCGCGCGGTATCCCGCAAGGTGAGTGCCGCCGTCCTTCTGCGGAATGTTGTTCGTGTAGCAATACATGCTTTCCTGATACGAATCATTCCACTGCATCGCGACTTCCACTTGCGTGCTGCCGTCGCGGGTCTGAAACCACAATACCGAATCGTGCACCGGCGTCTTGCTGCGATTGAGATGCGTGACGAACGCTTTGAGACCGCCCTCGTGTTGAAACACCTCGGACTTCTCGTCGCGCTCATCGACGAGTTCGATGCGCACGCCGGAATTGAGAAACGACAACTCGCGCAGCCGCTTTGCCAATGTCTCGTAGTTGAACGAGATGTGAGTGAAAATCTGCGAACTCGGTTTGAATCGAATCGTGGTGCCGTGCTCGGCTGTGTCGCCGATGGCAGCGAGCGGCGCCTGCGGTTCGCCCAAGCGATATTCCTGACGATGCAATTTGCCGTCACGGCGAATGAGCAGCTCCAAAAAATCCGACAGCGCATTCACGACCGACACACCGACCCCGTGCAAACCGCCGGATACCTTGTAGGAGGTGTCATCGAATTTACCGCCGGCGTGCAGCACGGTCATGATGACTTCGGCTGCAGAGCGTCCTTCCTCGGCGTGGATATCCACAGGTATCCCACGGCCGTTGTCGAAGACGGTCACCGATTCGTCGGCGTGAATGGTCACGACAACACGATCGCAGTGACCGGCTAACGCCTCGTCAATCGCGTTATCCACAACCTCGAAAACCATGTGATGAAGGCCGCTGCCATCGTCCGTGTCGCCGATGTACATGCCGGGGCGTTTTCGGACGGCGTCTAAACCTTTTAAGACCTTGATTTTGCTGGAATCGTAAACGTCGTCTTGGGCCATGCTCGATCCTAAATAGCGATCCAACATATTAACAGTTCCCGGCGTCAAAAACTAATGATTTTGACGTTTAAAACCGTTAAAAATCATAGAGTTATACAGCGACGTGGACGACGGATCGAGGCTTTGGTTTGCGACTCGCGTTGCGGTGCAATTGACCGCCATTTTTTCGCGCGGAAAACTGGCGACAAGAGAACGATCTGGGCCTACGCCTAGAGAATTTGGATGGGCTTGGGGTGTTTTTTTGGCTTGGGTACTGAGCCGGCAACGGGATCGGATCCCTTCACGATCAGCTCTTTTCGGGGCCGTTCCACGTGGAACATTCTAGCCAGCTAACACCTTGCCGCTGCGCATTTGATATCGCTTCCCTGGTTCGCCGAAAGCGCGGAACTCTCCATGCAACGTCGTGACGATCAGTTGGACCGCTTGTGACGAAACCTCGCGGATGAGATTCGCCAGCCGCTCATCGTCCAACTCAGCAGCCGGGTCATCCAGCAGCAAGGTGGGCTGCACCGGAGACCCATCAGGAAACAGTTTGATCTGGGCAATCAGCAACGCTGCCGCCAGCAGCTTCTGTTGCCCGCGGGATATACGGTCCTTGACCGGCGTTGCATCCAGACGAATGCCCAGCTCCGCGCGGTGCGGGCCCACCTGTGTTGCGCCCATCTCCACATCGTGGCCCCAGCTTTGCTGAAGCGCCTCCGCCATGCTCAGACCTTTCAGCCATCCATTACGGTAGCTCAAGGACAGCTCCAGCCCGAGCAGGTTGCGGCCAATAGCCTCCGCCAACGGGCGCAAGAGGGAGACATAGCGGCCTCGGGCAGCACCCAATAGCTCACCCGAGCGCACAAGATCGCCATCCCATACCGAAACGACGGTCTTGGGTTGCCGCGCCTTGAGGGCGGCGTTACGTTGTTTGAGCACCTGCTGATAGCGCTGCCAGTGACCCACAAAGGATTGCTCCACGTGGAACACACCCCAGTCCAAGTATCGGCGCCGCCGGCTAGGGCCTTCCTCAATCAGGTGATGCACCTCGGGATCGATAATCTGCACCGGCAGAAAAACCGCCAGCTCAGCGAGGGAGGAGGGCTTATCGCCGTCGATTTGTGCCCGGATCCCAGACCGTGAGCCCTCAACGCCCATGGGCACGCGTCGCGTTGAAGTTTCGACCTCGCCGAAGACAACACATCTCTCTGCACCGTTTCGAATGAGATGTTCCAAGCGGCGAGTCCGGAAGGAGCGGCCGCGCCCCAGGACGTAAATGGCTTCGAGGAGACTAGTTTTGCCGGAAGCATTGGGGCCGCTGACCAGCGTGAAGCGGGGGTCGGGGTGCAATTCCGCCGACTGCAAGCAGCGGAAATCCGTTACTTGCAGCCGACTCAAGCTCACGGCTTATAGCCTCATCGGCATCACGACGTAGCGCGCGCTGCTGTTCCCCGGGGAACGGATCAGACAGCTGCTGTTGCTGTCGGTCAGGCCGAGCTCAACCTCTTGACCGTCGATGGCAGCGAGAGCGTCCAGCAGATAATTGACGTTGAAGCCCACCTCGAGATCGTTGCCTTCGTAGCCGACCTCGATTTCCTCCTCAGCCTCTTCCTGCTCGGGGTTGTGCGCCTGCACAGTCAGAATATTTTTCTTCACCGTGACCCGGATACCGCGATATTTCTCGTTCGAAAGAATTGCGGTCCTCTGCAGCGCCTGGCGCAGCACATCACGATCGGACTTGATCGCCGAAGCGGGCGCGGCGGGTATGACCCGCGAATACTCCGGGAAACGACCATCGATCAGCTTCGAAGTGAAGCGAATATCGCCGATCTGGGCGCGAACGTGATTGGTTCCAATCGCGACCTCCGCGATTCCTTCATCCGTCAGCACGCGCTGCAGTTCCAGGACCCCTTTCCGAGGGACGATGACTTGCTGGGAATTTTTGGCCTTCGCGCCCAAGGCTGTTTCACACAACGCGAGGCGGTGACCATCGGTGGCGACGGCGCGCAGCAACTGCCCGTCGATTTCCAACAACATGCCGTTGAGGTAGTAGCGAACATCCTGCTGCGCCATGGAGAAATGGGTTTTCTCCAGCAACCGCAGCAATTCCTTGCGCGGCAGCTGTACCGTCTGCTGCGCATTGATATCGTCAATCACTGGGAAATCCGTGGGCGGAAGCGTAGACAAGCTGAATCGGCTGCGTCCCGCGCGGATCACGACTTTTTCGCCTTCGACGCTCAAGGCCACGGAAACTTTCTCCGGCAGAGCCCGCAGAATATCCAGGAATTTTCGGCCTGGCACCGTGATGTCGCCGCTGTCTTGCACGGTGACTTCCGTGGCCGCAACCAATTCAACCTCGAGATCCGTGGCTGTGATCGCCAACTGTCCTTTGCGGACACTCAGCAACACATTGGCCAGGACGGGCATGGTTTGGCGTCGTTCCACCACGCCAATAACCGCCTGCAGCGGGTTCAATAATTTCTCGCGTTCTGCCGTCAATTTCATGCGCTCACCCGTCTTTCAATCTTGATTCTTATCAATCTTAGATTCTTAAAAGAGATTATTACTATGATTAATGAGGGACCGAATTTCAGTGGATAAGGGAATAAACACTATATAAATCAGTACTCTATAATCGACCTAAATCACTCCGACACTTGTCCACAGACCGCCTGTAAACTGTCATCGACCTGTGGATATCTTTATCCACAGGCTCGTCCACAGCTTTTCCTAGCCTATCCGGCCAGGGTTCTCAACAGGTTTAAATAGTCCTCGCCAACCCGCCGATCCGTCTCGCGCAACTCCTTCACCCGCCTGCACGCATGCAGCACCGTCGTATGGTCCCGACCACCAAACGCATCGCCAATCTCCGGCAAGCTGTGATTCGTTAATTCCTTGGCCAAAGCCATCGCAACTTGCCGCGGCCGTGCAATCGAACGGCTGCGGCGTTTCGACAGCAAATCCGCGATCCTGATTTTGTAGTACTCGGCCACGGTCTTCTGGATATTTTCAATTGTGACCAGCTTTTCCTGCAACGCCAACAAATCCCGCAACGCTTCCTTGGCGAACTCCAGCGTAATCGGTCTGCCGGTAAAATTGGAGGTCGCCACCACCCGCCGCAGCGCGCCTTCCAGTTCGCGCACGTTCGAGCGGATCCGTTTAGCGATGAAAAACGCGACCTCTTCGGGAAGGTCCACGTGCGTCATCGCTGCCTTGCTCATCAAGATCGCCACGCAGGTTTCCAATTCGGGCGGCTCGATGGCCACGGTCAAACCCCAACCGAACCGCGACTTCAATCGCTCCTCGAGACCGTCGACCTCTTTCGGATAGCGATCGCAGGTCAATATCACTTGCTGCTGACTCTCGAGCAGCGCGTTGAAGGTGTGGAAGAACTCTTCCTGCGAGCGGTCTTTTCCCGCGAAAAACTGAATATCGTCGATCATCAAACAATCCAGGGATCGATAGGCCGCCTTGAAATCGTTGATGGTGTTGTGCTGCAAGGCGCGCACCATGTCGCCGACGAAGCGTTCACTGTGCACGTACGCCAAGCGCGCCTCGGAGTTGCGTTCTTTCAGTTTGTTGGCCACCGCATGCATCAAGTGGGTTTTTCCCAAGCCGACGCCGCCATAGATGAACAGCGGGTTGTATGCTCTGCCGGGATTTCCCGCGACTTGAATCGCGGCCGCCTTCGCGAGCTGGTTGCTCTTGCCTTCGACGAAACTGTCGAAGGTAAATTCCGCGTTGATTCGGCTGCCGAGCACCACCGGGGCGAGCTTGCGTGCCCGCGCGGCCGCCGCGGTCCCGTCATCCCGCAGACCCGCCGGCGGGACCTGAACCAGGACGCCGCCGCCGCGGGTACCCACATCGAGGGCGACTTCGGGGGCGAGGCCTTCCGCAAACGCCAAAATGAGTTCTTTGATCCGGGGCAGCAGGTTTTGACCCAGCCACTCGATGACATAACGGTTCGGTGCCAGAAGCTTGAGTTCACCATCCCGTTCGACCGCCTGCAGGGGTCTGACCCAGGTATTGAACTGCTGTTCCGGGAGCTCGCCCTCGAGCACTCGCAGACAGCGGTTCCATAGCGACTCCGGCAAGAGCGCTCTCCTAGGTTTGTGACAAGGGGCAATGCGAACGAAAGGGCAGGGAGTCTAGCTCCAACTTGAAGGGGCGTCTATTGACACATCAAGGCTCGGTCAGTACCCTTGCCGTCCTTCGTAAATCGCCCAGCTCATTGATTTACCCCGTGGTTTTTGTTCGAGTCGCGCTATGAAACGTACTTTTAATCCCAGTAATTTACATCGTGCCCGTACCCACGGTTTCCGCGCGCGCATGGCCACCAAGAGCGGCCGTCGATTGCTGGCCCGCCGCCGTGCCAAGGGCCGCAAAAAGCTCTGCCCGTAACGCGATCCCTCAAGGACGCTTTCAGATCCGTAAACTGACGTTCGAGCCGCGCAAGCGTTTGCATCAGCCGGCCGAATTTCGAGACGTAAAACGGCGCGGCAAAAAATTCTCCGATGCGTTTTTTAGCTTGTCTGTTATTGCCAACCATGAAACCCATGCGCGGTTGGGTTTGAGCATTGCGACGCGAACCTTCGGTACCGCCGTCGCACGCAATCGCATCAAACGCCTCGCACGAGAATCCTTTCGCTTGAACCAACACTCCTTGCCTCCGGTCGATGTTACCGTGTCCGCCCGGGAAGCCGCACGCGCGGCCAGCTCGCGCGAATTGCGCTTAAGCCTCGATGAGCATTGGAAGTCGCTCCAGAAATGATCAAGCCCCGCAAGTTCTTGATGTGGATCATCCGCGGTTATCAATTGGGCGTAAGCCCCATGTTGGGTCCGCGTTGCCGCTTCTATCCGTCGTGCTCGTGTTATGCGCATACCGCGATCGAACGCTATGGGGTCCTGCGCGGAGGTTGGCTCGGGCTTAGGCGGCTGCTGCGATGCCACCCCTTTCGGGAAGGCGGCTACGACCCCGTCCCGGATAACAGAGTGACCCATGCCTAATATTCGTCTCATGCTGTGGGGCGTGCTCGCCGCAATCCTGTTTCTGAACTATCAGACCTGGATGCACGACTATGAGCCGCCGGTGGTACCCACCGCTCAAACGAGCTCCGGCACCGGCGCTGCGTCGACGGCTGCAGCCCCTGCGAGCACCCTGGCCGATTCGCTGCCGCGAGCGGCATCCGCGGCGCCGACTCCCACGCCGCCGGCAACCAACGCCGCGCCCCCCGCCGCCGTGCCCGCAGCGCAAGGCGCGCCGGCCACAACTGCCTCGGAAGCACCAACGGCTCCTCTTCGCGTCAGCACCGACGTGCTCGAGATCGGCATCAGTCTCAAGGGCGGCGAGCTTGATCAGGCGGATTTGAAGGAATATCCGTTTCGCAAGGACACGCCCAATATCCCGGTCAGGCTATTGAGTCACGAGCCCCCGCCGACCTTGTACCTGCTACAGAGCGGCCTCATCGGCACCGCTGGCGAAGCGGCGCCCACCCACCTCGCCGTTTGGAAGTCCGATCAAAAGAGTTTTGTGCTCGCGCCAGGTGCCAGCGAGCTGCGCGTGCCGTTGACCTGGACTGACGGCGCAGGGCTGACCGTCACCAAGACATTCGTTTTCAAGCGCGGCCAGTATGCCATCGGGCTGGACTACGACGTGAAGAACGACGGCAGCGCGCCGCGAAAACTGGCGTCGTACGCGCAGATCCTGCGGCACTGGGAACATGCTTCGCGTTCCTATTTCGACGTCGAAACTTACTCGTTCAAGGGACCTGCTGTTTACGACGGCACCAAGTCCAAGGATCTCAATGTCGAGAGCGACAGCGACTCGAAGTATTCGGCGGCCATTTCCAATGGCTGGCTGGCTTCCTTGCAGCATCAATTCGTCACGGCGGTCGTTCCCCCCTTGGGCCAGCCCTATCAGTACCAGCTTCAGGTTCGCAACGACGAATACCTGATGAGCGCCACCGGCCCCATGGCCGATGTGCCCGCCGGCGGCACCGTGCGGTTCCACGAAGACTTGTTTGTCGGCCCGAAATTGCAATCGCAGCTCGCGGCGGTGGGACGGAATCTGGAACGCACCGTCGACTTCGGGATCCTGACCGTGGTGGCGCAGCCGCTGTTCACCGGACTCAACTGGATCCACAAGCTCATCGGCAATTGGGGCTGGTCGATCATCATCGTCACGGCGTTGATCAAACTGTTGTTCTATCCCCTGAGTCAGGCCAGCGGCCGGTCCATGGCGAAAATGCGCGCGGTGGGTCCGCGCATGAAGCAGATCCAGGAGACCTTCAAGGACGACCGCGAGAAATTAGGCCGCGCCATGATGGAGTTGTACAAAAAGGAAAAGATCAACCCGCTGGCGGGCTGTCTGCCGATGGTCGTGCAGATCCCCGTCTTCATTTCCTTCTACCGCGTGCTTCTGGAAAGCGTGGAAATGCGCCAGGCGCCGTTCCTGATGTGGATCAACGATCTGTCCTCGCGCGATCCGTACTTTGTGCTGCCGCTGCTCATGGGCGGCGCCATGTTTGCGCAGTTCAAATTGAATCCCGCGCCGCCGGATCCGATGCAGGCCAAGATCATGCAGTTCATGCCGCTCATCATGACCGGCATGATGGCGTTTTTCCCGTCGGGACTGACGCTCTACTGGCTGACCAACACGGTGCTGTCGATTGCTCAACAGTGGCGCGTGAATCAAGTGGTCGAAGCCGAGGCTGCCAAGCAGCGTTCTTAAAGTCGTGGCAGCGCTCGACACCATCGCCGCCATCGCCAGCGCTCCGGGGCGAGGTGCGGTCGGGGTGATCCGGGTTTCAGGCCCCAACGTGCCGCAAATCGCAGAGTCGATGCTCGGCGCCATTCCGGTGCCGCGCGTGGCGCAGCTCGCGAACTTTCTTGGAAGTGAGGGCGAGTCCCTGGACCTTGGATTGGCGTTGTTCTTTCCTGCGCCGGCCTCCTATACCGGCGAACATGTGCTGGAGCTGCAAGGTCACGGCGGCGCCTTCGTGCTGGACTCGCTGCTGAAGCGGCTGCTCGAGCTGGGCTGCCGCATGGCGCGGCCAGGCGAGTTCAGCGAGCGCGCATATCTCAACGGCAAGATCGATATTGCACAAGCCGAGGCCATCGCCGACCTGATCGATGCCGGCACGGCGGCGGCGGCGCGCGCGGCCGTGCGCTCGATGCAAGGAGAATTCTCAGCGCATATCGAGGCCCTGCAGGCGCAAATCACGGAACTGCGAACCCTGGTCGAAGCGGCCATAGATTTTCCCGACGAAGAACTGGATTTCGTCCCGGGCAGCGAGCTGGGGCGTCGCATGGCCGAGATTCTCATGGCTTTTGAAATGATCACCGCCGTGGCACGTCAGGGTGCGCTGCTGCGTGAGGGTTTGAATGTGGTGATCGCGGGCAAGCCCAACGCGGGCAAATCCAGCCTGTTGAACAAACTGGCGGACGATGAAATCGCCATCGTCACCGATCAACCGGGCACCACGAGGGACGTGCTGCGCCAACAGGTGCATCTGGACGGCCTGCCGTTGAACCTGATCGATACGGCGGGCCTGCGCAAGGTGGACGATGTCGTCGAAGCGGAGGGAGTGCGGCGAGCCTTTGCCGAGTTGGGTCGAGCGGATCGCGTGCTGTACATGTTGGATGCCGCCATGCCTGCCGGCGAGCGCAGCGCCTCCGCCTTGGCCGCGGAACTGAAAGAACTGCCGCAGGGAGTTCCGGTCACGCTGATCTTCAACAAAATCGATCTTAGCGGCGTGCAAGCGAGCGTCGATGAATTGCACGACCCGCCGCAAGTCTTCTTGAGCGCGAAGACCGGTGACGGTCTTGACCTGCTGCGCGCGCACTTGAAGAGCACCGCTGGTTACTGCGGCGGCGACTCCGGCGCCCTGTCGGCGCGGCGCCGCCATCTCGATGCGCTGGATCGTGCCAAGGCGAGCGTGGTGCAAGCCGCGGATACGCTGACCAAGACTCGCGCGTTCGAACTCTTTGCCGAAGACTTGAGAAGGGCGCAGCTTTCGTTGAGCGAAATCACCGGCGAGGTGAGCAGCGATGATTTGCTCGGGGAGATATTCAGCAGTTTTTGTATCGGCAAATAAGCCGCTTCATTCAAGCGGCTATTGGCCGCCGCCGCACAGTGATTATCCAATAGCGCTGCTGTCGCTCATGGCATCGGCAGTATAATGGTCCCCCATGCCGTACGCCCTGCCCGTCGTATTGCTTTTACTGGTCGCACAGTGTGCCGTTGCTGATGCGCCGCCGGCATCCGAGCCCAATACGCACGTCGACACGATCACGGTTGAAGCCGCCAGAGAACACGAGAAGCTTGAGCGGCAGGTGAACAAATTTGTGTCAGGTATTGCCGTCGAGCGCAGGGATGAATCGCTTGCAAACTGGCAACCCGAAATCCCGATGTGCCCTCTTGTCGCGGGACTGCCTCGCGAAGACGGCGAATACATGCTAACGCGGTTGTCGCAGATAGCGGCGTCCGCAGGGGCGCCCTTGGCACCGGACCACTGCAAACCGAATTTCTTTGTCGTCGTGACTTCGGAACCCGATGCGCTGCTCAAGGCATGGAGCAAGCGCGACGTTCGGATATTCGAAAACGGCGATGATCACGGCTATACAGAAATCCGCAAGTTCCTGAACGCCAGAGTGCCGGTGCGGGCCTGGTACAACGCCGAGATCTACAATTCGGATGGGACGCCGCTCAGATATGAAAGTTCGGGTGTGTTCAACGGGTTTCGTGTCACTTCGCACGCGGTGGCCACCCGCATCCAGTTCAATACGGTCCGAAACCTGGCGTCGGTGATCGTGCTGGTTGATGCGCCTCGCGCACGAGGCATCAGCTTCGGCCAACTTGCCGCCTATATCGCCATGGTCGGTCTCGCACAAATAAAGAGCGACGCGAAAGTATCCGATACACCCAGCATTTTGCAGCTGTTCTCCGACGCCGGGAGACCAGCACCGACGGGATTGACCCAGTGGGACCAGGCCTTTCTTAAGGGCCTATATCACACCGAGCATCTTAACCGACGACAAATTTCTGCGGTCAAGACCACAATGATTCAAGACATCGCGCCTCAGCACTGACTGACCATTGACCGAGCCCGCGGCTTAGGTGCTAGCGGCGATTCGACAGCAGACTGCTGAGCAAGCCACCGACGATCGCGCCACCCACCTGCAGCGCGATCGCTTCGCCGACATTGTTCATGTTCAACGAGGCGCCGGTTCCGGCGCTGACTTCGTCTTCCTGGTCGATGCGCGACACCACCCAGTCGAACTTGCCGCTGGTCACCGCGGCCTTGCAATAACGGCATTCGCCGATTTGCGAGAGGGATACCGGCGCGCCGCAACTGGGGCAGGTGTTCTCGAGCGTGCCGGGCTTGTTCGATGTGGTCACGCCGACCGAGCGCTGAAACGTCCAATCCTCCATGAAGGGCTTCACGTTGCGATCGCCGAACACGATCTTGTTGTTCTGGTCGACTTCGAAATCGGCGGCCGATGCGCTGATGCGCACGGTGAGATCGTCAAAGACCCGGCCATGCACGATGCGAACCGGCTCGATCGCGCGCACGTTCAAATTTTCCATGACATTGCGCCGGCCTTCGGCAGCCATCGTCTCGAGCTGCGCACTCCAAGTGAAATAGGCGCCCGGACTCATGAACGCCCGGCCGGCGTCCAAGTTTTGTTTGCACCAGGCATCCTGGAGTGCGAGAAACGCGGTCTTCACGCGACCCTCGAACACGCCCAGCGAGAAATCCTTGTCCGCGGCGGTGAGCGCCGCAACGCCGTCGGGAATGCTGGATGCCGCGAATCCCAAGGACGAATCCGCGGAGTAGCCGACAAAGTTGGCCGGCTGTACATCGACAACCACCCAGTCCACCGAACCGTTGGTCACGCTGGCCTTGCAGTGTGCGCATGTGCCATCCAGGGCCAGCCGCAACTCGGCGCCACAGGCGGGGCAGCGGGCCGCGATCACACCGCCGTTGACCGCAGTGCGTGCGGCGGGGCCGCGCCCGAAGGTCCAACGTTCTGCATGCCGCTGATCTTGTCCTTCATCAGTCACCGTTTGATTGGCGTCGTCAACGGTCTTGGCGCGGTACACCAGGTCGAAGTGCACGACGATGCTTTGGCCCTGCGCATTACATTGCGCATCCTCGACCGCCAGGCCGCGGACATTGAGGCTTTCCAACAGGGCGTGACGATGCTGTGCCTTGGACTGCGCAATACCCTGCGACACGGAGTTGAAAACGCCATCGTTCAGATAAGGCCGGATCGCGGCCGCGTCATTCTTCTGCACGCCGCGCTTGACCAAGAAAAACGTCATTTCCGCGCGCTGCAGAAAGGTTTCCATTTCGAATCCCGGATCGAGCGCGCGGATGGCGTCGAGCCCCGGCGGCAATGGCCGCCGAAACGCCGCGGCGCCCGAAGCGGATCCCAGATCGCCCAGCGCGATTTTGGCGAGATTGGAGGCGCCGATGACGGAACCCAAAGTGGCAATCGCTGCCTGGGCCTGCGGTGATCCGCCAAACGACTGGCCGCTCGAACTATTCCGCACCCGTCGTAGAATGTAGCCGACGATCAAGACAAGGATCAGCAGCCCGATCAAGCCGCCTAAGGATCCGCCGCTGCCGAATGATCCGCCGTCGCTGTGGCCGGACGCGGCGGCATGACTGCCCCCGCCCGTGCGCGCGAAGGCCGCGACCGCAAACCCCAGCGTCGCGACGGCACCAACCCCGCGTAACAGATAGCTGCGCGCGCTCAATTAAAGCGCCCCTCCGCAATTGCCGCAGAACTTGGCGCCCGGTGCGGCTCCCGTCCCGCATTGCGTGCAGTGCACGCCCTTCGGCGCCATCGCGGCACCGCAGCTCGAGCAAAACTTGGCGCCCGGCGCATTGGGTGCGTGGCAACTTGCACAGGCCACGCCGGCGGCCCCGCCGCTTGGGCTGGCCCCGGGTCCCGGCCCTGGTCCCGCACCGCCACCGGGGTTTTGTCCGCCGGGCGCCGGCGCGACGCCGATTCCTCCGACGAGCCCGCCCAATCCCATGCCGATGCCCAGGGCTGCCGCGCCGTTGCCGCCGCCTGCCGCAGCTCCCTCGCCGATGCCTTTGAGCGCAGCGCCCACACCGTATTCGCGAAAGCCGCCGGCGAGCCGCGTGTAGGCCGTGTCCTTGCGCAGGCCCTTCAGAGTCTGTTCGTCCTCGGGACTCAAGCTAATGGTCATGTTGCCGAGTCGCGTGATCTTCAATCCATAGGGCGCCAAGGGTGCTTGGACGTCTGCGATGAGCGCCGTCTCGATGTCGCCGGTTCGTGCCGCGAGTCCGAGCACCGGCCACTTTTCCGCGGTGAGCTTCTTCACCACGCTGGTGCGCAGGGCCTTGAGGATCTGCTCCCGCGCCCAATCGGTGATCAGGTCATTGCTCGCTTGACGCGTGCCCACCAATTTCAAAATCATCGCGCTCGGGTCGCTGACCGACAGGGCGTATTCGCCGAATACCCGCAGGCCGACCGCGAGCCCGGTCTCCGGATCCTCGATGTTGTCGATGGGGCCGCCGAAGGGCAGGCTCACGAATTCGCGCGTCCCGACAAAGTACAACTCGGCGCGGTACATGTTGCCGCCGCTGGCCCAGTCGACGATGTCGCCCAGGAAGGGAATCAGCGCGCCATCCATCGTGGAGCGGCCCTGCGGCAGCGTGCCCGCCAGTTTGCCTTCCTTGAAAAAGAGCGCGGTTTCGTCCGGCTGTACCGTCACTTGCGTGAACTTGCGGATCGTCATGTCCGGCCACTTGTAGAGAATGTCCTCTTTGGCGGTGTCCGGCCTCGCAATGAATTGACGATTGAGATCTGTGGGGTGGCCAAATAGACTCACAATGCATTCTCCCGTTGAAAATCAGTTTGCGAATCTCGAAGCTGCGTGTTCGTTATAGAGAAACCGCGTGGTGCCGCAATTCCCGCCATTCAAGTCTTGCCGCCCAATTCGCGAAACAGCCACGCGCGCGCCTTCAGCCAGTCGCGTTGTACCGTGCGCAAGGATACGCCCAACGCGCGCGCGGTATCCTCTTCGCCATAACCGCCGAAGAAGCGGCACTCGACCACATCGGCGAGCCGCGGCATCTCCTGCGTGAGCCTCTCCATCGCTTCGTTGAGCGCGAGCAGTCCTTCGTCGGAATCAATTGAAAACTCGTCTATGTGCGACAGCGTTACGTGCTGACCGCCGCCGCCGCGCTTCTCGGCCACGCGCGATTGCGCGTAGTTGATCAGGGCGTGCCGCATGGCCAGTGCGGCGGCGCGCAGGAAGTGCGTTTCGTCGACAAAGCTGCGCGATTGCCCGAGGCGCAAGTAGGCTTCGTGCACCAAAGCGGTCGTCTGCAAGGTGTGGCCTGCGCCCATGCGCGCGCGCGTGCGCTGCGCTATGCGGCGCAGTTGTTGGTAGAACGCAGGCAACAATTCGGCTGCGATGCGCCGCACGTCCGCGGAGGCCGTACTGGTCTCCAGCCGGGTGAGCGCATCTTCCGGCAGCGGGTGTGCGTCTTCCATTGCCGGATTCTAGACAGAACCGCCGCCAATGGGTGTAGGTGAGTTTTGATCAGGGCTTCACATGTGCTGCCAGCAGAGCCTCGACCGGGTGGTCGCCCTTTTGGACAATCATGATTCCTGGCTCATTCTTTGAGCCCGCGGGCGGCTTGAAAATCGAGATCCGAATGCGATCGGCTGACGCCGTTGCGGGCGCCGGCGTCAGAGAACCTGGCGCCGAGCCGCCGGCCGCACCTGCACCCAGCATTTTCAAAATATTCTCAGGCGAGAGCTGCTGTGCGTTGGCGCCGAGCTGGGCGAAATCGCCCACCGTGGTGCTTTGCCATCCACCCGGCAGGTTCTTTTGATACCAATCCACCACAGTCGCAAAGGGACTTGTAGTCACGATGCCGGCGCCGGTTCGATAGGTATCGGTTCGATTTGGCACTTCGTAGGTGATGGAGCTGACGATCGCCTTGATGGCGTCGGGATAGTGCGGCAGACCGGTCTTGTCGTAGGTGAAGTCGTGCGAGGTAAAGGATTTCGCAAGCGGCGCGTCGGGCGCAGGCTCTTCATCGCCATCCCCACTGGTCAACGGTTTTCCCTGTGTCAATTTCAGCAAGTCTCCTGAGGCTTGATCCGCCTCTTTGAGACTGGACGATGGCGGGTCCACAGACGCGCCATCCGGCGGCTTCCCGCCGCCGCCACCCCCGGGCAAGTCCCCATCGTCGGAACCCAGATTCAATGGGCGACCGTTCGGGAGATCAGGGTTGGGTCCGTCGCCACCCCCACCGCCGCCCCCTCCGCCCCCTCCGCCCCCGCCACCACCACCCCCACCGCCTCCACCGCCCCCGCCGCCATCGCCGAGGCCACCACCGCCGCCCCCGGCACCGGTGCCGGCTCCTCCGCCGCCGCCACCCCCACCACCGCCTCCACCGCCACCCCCACCTTTACCTTTACCACGGCCTCCGCCGCCGCCACCCCCACCACCGCCG
>DASYIN010000066.1:0-21375 GCA_035997505.1 Steroidobacteraceae bacterium
CTCTTCGCACAACGGCGCACCGGCGAAGCAACCGCCTAGGACGGCGGCCGCGCGCGCCGCGAGCGTTGAATCTGCCGCAACTTCCCCCACATCTGCAGGGCATGGTTCTTGGTCCGTGCAGCTCGGCAGCTTTGCCAGCCGCGCGAACGCCGATAACTTGACCCGCCAGATAAAGGGGCAAGGGTTTTCTGCGTTTGTGCTGACGGGCGGCTCCGGAACCTCAGTGCGATATCGCGTCCGTGTAGGACCTTTGGCCGACCGTGAATCGGCCGAACGGATGGCCGCGAAGCTCAAAACTCTGGGACATGTTTCCAGCCTGGTGAGCCCGGCGGGTTGATGTCTCAATTTTGCAATGCTTTCCCGACGGCGGCGGCGTCGCTCCGGTAGAATAGCGGCAGGCAGGAGGAGGCCAGATATTGACCGGAGCCGATGTTCTAATCCTGTTGATTCTATTGGGGTCAACATTGATCGGTGCGTTGCGCGGCTTTATTCGCGAAGCAGTCTCGGTCGCCTTTTGGATCCTCGCCATTTGGGCCGCATGGCAGTTTGGCCCCGTCGTCGAACCGCATTTGGGCGGCCTGCTAGCGGATCCGACTATCGCGCCCTGGGTTGGACGACTGGTGATTCTAATTCTCGTGCTGCTCGTGGGTTGGCTGGTTGGCATGCTGCTGAGCTACTTCACGCGCACATTGGGCCTAGGGCCGCTGGATCGGGTCATCGGCGTATTTTTCGGCATCGCGCGCGGCCTGGTGCTGGTGGGCTTGCTGGTCATCGGCGCCGAATTGCTGCATATGAATCACGAGGAATGGTGGGACCGCTCAAAGCTGGTTCCTTACGGCGAGACCATCGGCGATTGGCTGCGCGCCATGGTTGGCGAGAAGGGCGAGCCCTGGGCCAAGCTCGAACGTCTGACCGGCGTCAAGGTCAGGCCCAAGTAACGGAGATCCTATGTGCGGAATCGTCGGAATGGTCGGTACCAGCGCGGTCAATCAACGCATCTATGACGCCCTGACGGTTCTGCAGCACCGGGGGCAGGATGCCGCGGGCATCATGACGGCGGAGGACGGCGAGCTGTTCATGCGCAAGGACTCAGGATTGGTTCGCGACGTGTTTCAGCAGAAGCACATGCTGAAGCTCAAAGGCAACATGGGCATCGGCCATGTGCGCTATCCGACCGCCGGCTGCGACAGTGCACATGACGCGCAGCCTTTTTACGTGAACTCTCCGTACGGGATCTGTCTCGGCCACAACGGCAATCTGACCAACGCGCGCGAACTGACAGAGGTACTGGTGCGGGAGGATCGCCGGCACTTGAACACCAGCTCCGATTCGGAAGTGCTTCTGAACGTACTCGCGTCCGAACTGGAGCGCGTTGGGACTCCCCGCGTGACGCCGGCGGACGTGTTCGCCGCGGTCAATGCCGTGTATCGCCGCTGCCGCGGCGGTTACGCCGTGACCGCCATGGTGATCGGTCATGGCATTCTCGGGTTTCGCGACCCGAACGGCATCCGGCCGTTGGTGATCGGTAAGCGCGACACCAAGAAAGGCACCGAATGGATGCTGGCGTCGGAGAGCGTGGCTCTCGACATGCTGGGTTTCGACATGCTGCGGGACGTGGCGCCCGGAGAGGCCGTGTTCATCGATGAACAGGGCCGGTTCTATGCACAGCAATGCGTGGCGATGGCGCGCCACACGCCGTGCATTTTTGAATATGTGTATTTTGCCCGTCCCGACTCGATCATCGACAACATATCCGTGTACAAGGCGCGCTTGCGGATGGGTGAGCGCCTCGCCGAGAAAATCAAACGTGAACGGCCCGAGCACGGAATCGATGTCGTCATTCCGATCCCGGACACCAGCCGGACTAGCGCCGTGCAGGTTGCACAGCTGCTCGGAGTCAAGTATCGCGAGGGTTTCATCAAGAATCGCTACATCGGCCGCACTTTCATCATGCCTGGCCAGGAACAGCGCGCCAAGTCGGTGCGCAGCAAGCTCAATGCAATCGATTTGGAATTCCGCGGCAAGAACGTGCTGCTGGTGGACGATTCGATCGTGCGCGGTACCACCTCGGCGCAAATCATCGACATGGCCCGCGAAGCCGGCGCCAAGAAGGTGTTTTTCGCCTCGGCGGCTCCGCCGGTGCGCTACCCGAACGTCTATGGCATCGACATGCCGGACGCCGCCGAACTGGTGGCGGCAGGGCACACGGACGAAGAGGTGCGCGACATCATCGGCGCCGACTGGCTCATTTACCAGGACTTGGTAGATCTTGAACATGCGGTTCGCCACGACAATGCAAAGATCGAGGACTTCGATACTTCGTGCTTCTCGGGCGAGTACGTCACCGGAGATGTGACGCCAGAATATCTCGCGCGCCTGCAGGCAGAGCGCTCCGACGAGGCCAAGGAGCAGCGTCGGCATGGCGTCGCCGGCCGTGGACTCAAATCCGTCCGGATCCTGTAGAAGCCAGCGCTGGGTCAACCGCCGGCGCCGGATTTGCGGCCCAAAATTATGCGCCTATTGGTGATTGCAACCCGCGACGACTATCAACTGCTGGTACGCAAGCACGTTGAGATCCAGTGGCCGGACGCCACCATTGTCGAGCATGCCCTGGGCAGGGATCCCGATCTCGACGAGCATTTTGCCGCCGTCTGTTTCGATGCCGTCATCGTCGTGGGCGCGCCGCCGGCGACAGATGCGGCCATCGACTTCGCCGCCGCCCAGGCATCGAAGCTCGAGTTCGCGCCCATCATATTGCTCCTGCTCGAGGATGCGCCGCCGTTTCCGCCGCCCGCGATCGCCGGAGTGCACCGGCTCTGCGGCCGCAAGATCGAGCGTGATCGGCTCATCAAAATGATCCTCACCGCTTCCAACGACCATCGCAAGGCGCTGTCGATGTTGCGCGCCAATCCGGACTACGAGAATCGCTATCGTTTCGGTACGGTAATCATCCGCGGCCATCGATGCATTCGTCAGGTGGGCAGCGGGGGCATGTGCAAGATCTATCTCGCCGAGAGCGAACGCGCCGGGACCTTGGTGGTGCTGAAAGTCTTCAGCCAGGTTCCCGACGTGTCCGATCGCTTCGTCAGCTTCGATCGCTTTCTGCAGGAATACGAAATCGTCGCGGGACTGAACCACGAGAATATCGTACGAATTTACGATCTCGGCGTCGCCGACGACCACGCCTATATCGCCATGGAGCACTTTCCCGCAGGGGATTTGCGCCAGCGCATGAAGGCACCGCTCACGCCCGCAACGGCGCTGGGATTTTTGGGGCAAATCGCCAGCGCGCTCGACGCCATTCATTCCGTGGGCGTGCTGCACCGGGATTTAAAGCCAGCGAATGTGATGCTGCGCACCGACGGCACCGTCAGCCTGATCGATTTCGGTCTGGCCAAAGCCAACGAGAACGACATCTCGCTCACCGGTACGCGCGAAATCTTCGGTACCCCTTACTACATGAGTCCGGAGCAGGGTCACGCGGAGATCATCGACGCGCGCAGCGATCTTTACAGCCTGGGCGTCGTGTTCTACGAGATGTTGATTGGGCGCAAGCCCTTCAACGGAGCCACGGCGATGGAGGTCATCTACAAGCACAAACGCGCGGAGCTGCCGGAAATCGCGTCCGAGTTTGCCCCTTACGAAGGCATATTGCGCCGCCTGCTGGCAAAGTCTCCCGACAATCGCTATCAGTCCGCCGGGGAACTTCTAACGGCTATTGCGGCCCTGAAAATCCCGGCATGAAAGTTGAGCTTCAGTTTGCGCATGCCTTGCTGAGCGTGGCAACCCCCGAGGCTTGGGTGGCGCAAGCCTGCGCGCTCCCGGAGGTATTGCTCATTGATCATGCGAATTGCGAGAAGAAGGCGGCTTCCACCGCGCTTTCGCTGATGTTCGCGTACGCGGAAGATCTGGATTTGAGCGACAAAATGTCGCGGCTTGCGCGCGAAGAACTGCGCCACTACGAGCAGGTTGCGCGCTTGATCGGCACCCTTAAAATTACGCCGCAACGCCTCGCACCCGGCCGCTACGCGGCCCAACTGCGGCGCTTGGTCGCCGGCGGCGAACCTCAGCGCGAGGTCGACTTGATGGTTTGCGGCGCGTTCATCGAAGCGCGCTCCTGCGAGCGCTTTGCCGTGCTGGGAGAAGTGATCGACGCACCCGCGGCCGAGTTATTCTGGGGACTGCACGAAGCGGAAGCCCGGCACTACGAGCTTTATCTTGGCCTTGCGTCGCGCGCAGCGGCGCGTGCCGGCATCGACCTCGATCGCCGAATCGCGGCGTTCGCGGCGCTCGAGGCGCAACTGATCACCGATCCGGATCCGCTGTTCAGGTTTCATTCGGGTCCGCCCCGCGACAGCGATTGAAGCTGCGGGCCGAGATGATCCCAGCGCAGGACGCTGCCCTGATCGTACCAATCCCCTAAGACAATACGGGTGCACGGCCTGCCGTCGACCTCCAGGGCATGAATTGCGGGCCGGTGCGTGTGGCCATGCAGCAGCGTGGAGGTTCCCGCCGCGCGAAACGCCATCGCAACGCTGTCCGCATTGACATCCGTGATGGCGTGTTCCATGGCGGCCGTATGTGCCTGGCTGCCGGCGCGGGCGGCACCGGCGAGGGCCAGGCGCGAGTCAATCGACAGCGCGAGAAACTGCCGTTGCCAGTCGGCGTCGCGCACCGTTGCGCGCAGCCGCTGATAGGCTCGATCATCGGTGCACAGAGCATCGCCGTGCATCACCAGAACCGGTTCCCCATAGAGCGTGACGATCAAGGGATCTGGCAACAAATGGGCGCCGCTCAAGTCGCAAAATTGCCGCGACAACAGGAAATCCCGGTTTCCGTGCATGACGAAACACGGAACGCCGTTGTCGGTGAGCGTGCGCAATCCGCGAATGGCGGCCGACTGCGCCGAGTCCGGCGCATCATCGCCGATCCAGGACTCGAACAAGTCGCCCAAAATGTACAAAGCATCGGCGCTTCTGGCCTCGGTCTCGAGAAATTGCAGGAATTGCGCGTTGATCGCCGGCCGCGCCGCGTCGATGTGCAGATCCGAGATGAAGAGCGTGGCCACCGTTTCGGCGTTGTGTTTAGGTGTTGGGAACGCGCTCGATCCGTAGGATGATGACCGGCTTGAGCGGCGTCTCCTCCTTGATGATCCCGTGCGCGCCGGTGGCAACGTTGCCGATCTTATCGACCACGTCCATTCCCGCCACCACTTTTCCAAAGACCGCGTAACCCCAGCGCGACGCGTTGGGGTCAAGGGCTGCGTTGTCGTTCACGTTCACATAAAATTGAGCGTTGCCGCCGTGCGGGTCGGTGGTACGCGCCAACCCCACGGTGGTTCGCACGTTGCTCAATCCATTGCCGGATTCGTTCGGCACTTTTGCCGGCGCAGCTTTGGGTGTGTAGTCGACGTTGAACCCGCCGCCCTGGATCACAAAGTTGGCCGCGACCCGATGAATCAGCGTGTTGGTGTAGTGGCCCTGATCGACATAGGCCAAAAAATTGGCAACCGTGAGCGGCGCGCGTTCGGGGTTCAATTCGATGGTGAAATTTCCCATCGAGGTGACTACTTGCACCTGGGGCGCATAAGCCGGGGATGCGGGCACGGCCTTCGGATCCGCCGCCTTTTCCGCCGCACTTGACGGGAGCGTAAAGGCAAAACCAAGGAATGCGAGGGCAAGTATCAGTTGTTTCATACGCCGTGATTCTACTCGAATAGGTACAATCTTGAGATATGTCCTCAATCAACGAATCGCCGGTCATTACACGTTTTGCGCCGAGCCCGACCGGATCGCTGCACCTGGGAAATGCCCGGACCGCGCTTTTCAGCCAACTTTGGGCACGCAAGAGCGGCGGAAAGTTCATTTTACGCATTGAAGACACGGATCTTGAACGCAGCCAGGATCGGTTCCGCGAGCAGCTGATGGCGGACATGCGCTGGCTGGGCCTGGATTGGGACGAGGGGCCGGATGTGGGGGGGCCTTCCGCACCCTATTGCCAGGCACAGCGCGGCGAATTTTATCGGTCTCTCTACGAGCAATTGTCCGCGGGGGAGCTGGCTTACCCGTGCTATTGCACGGCCGAGGACTTGGAGCTGTCGCGAAAACTGCAGCGCATTTCGGGCAAGCCGCCGCGCTATGCCGGCACGTGCCGCGCATTGACGGCGGCGCAGCGCGCCGAGCGGGTGGCCCGCGGCCTCAAGCCCACGTTGCGATTTGCGGTGCCTGGCGATCAAATGATCGAGTTCATCGATGCGGTGCACGGCGTACAACGCTTTGCGAGCAATGATATCGGCGATTTCATCATTCGACGCGAGGACGGCACGCCGGCCTTTTTCTTTTGCAACGCGGTCGATGATTCCGCGATGGGCGTCACGCAGGTATTGCGCGGCGATGATCATCTGACCAATACGCCGCGGCAGATCATGCTCTTGAATGCGCTCGGCATGCCGATTCCGGCCTATGGCCATGTGGGACTGCTCACGGGCGAGGACGGCGCTCCCTTGTCGAAGCGTCACGGCAGCACCAGCGTGCATGAGTTTCGCGAGCGCGGATTCTTGAGCAGTGCCGTACTCAATCAATTGTTTCGCTTGGGTCACGCCAGCGACGTCGATGGCTGGCTGCCCGCGGAGGAGATGCCGAAACATTTTCGTCCGCAGCATCTCGGACGGGCGCCGGCGCGCTTTGAGGTGTCGCAACTGATGCATTGGCAGAAGGAATCCTTGGCGAGGCTGTCGTCCGAGGATTTCCGCACCTGGGTCGGGGCGGATGACTCGCCGGACTTCATCAATCTGGTGCGCCATAACGTGGTGTTGCCCGCCGACGCCGCTCCCTGGCGCGCGGTCGTGCGGGGCGATCTTGCGCCGCTGGGCGTCGAGGAGCGGCGCGTCATCGAGGCGGCCGGCCCCGCGTTTTTCGCGGAGGCAGCTCAAGCTTATGAGCAATCGAAGGGTGACTTGAAGGTTCTGACCCAGCTTGTCAAGGAGCGAACCGGACGCAAGGGGCCGGACCTGTTCATGCCGCTGCGCGTGGCGCTCACCGGTCAGGCGCATGGCCCGGAGCTTGCGCAGCTTCTGAAACTCATATCGCCCGAAACAGTGCGCCAACGGCTGAAAATCCATGCTCAAAATCCATAACTCCCTAAGCGGCGAGAAGGAGGAGTTCAAGCCGCTGCGCGGCAATGAAGTCCGCATGTACGTCTGCGGCATGACCAACTACGACTACATCCATGTGGGTCATGCGCGCATGTTGGTGGCTTTCGACCTGGTGCAGCGCTACCTGCGCTCCCTGGGCTACCAGGTGACCTACGTGCGCAATGTCACCGACATCGACGACAAGATCATCGAGCGCGCCGCCGCAAACGGCGAGAACTGGGCTGACTTGGCGCGCCGCTTCACGGTGGCGATGCATGAAGACTGCGCCACTTTGGGACTGCAAACGCCGGATTTGGAACCCCGCGCCACGGAATTCATCGCCCCCATCATCTCCATGATTCAGACCCTGATCGAGAAGGGCTTCGCCTATGCCGCGGCGAACGGCGATGTGATGTATTCGGTGCGCAAATTTCCGAACTATGGTCAGCTGTCCCGCAAGAAAATCGATGATTTGCGCGTCGGCGCGCGCGTCCAGGTCGACGACGCCAAGCTCGACCCGCTGGATTTTGTGTTGTGGAAACACGCGAAACCCGGCGAACCTTCCTGGGAATCGCCGTGGGGGGCCGGGCGCCCGGGCTGGCACATCGAATGCTCGGCCATGTCGACCAGCCTATTGGGCAGCTACTTCGATTTGCACGGCGGCGGCGAAGATCTGAAGTTTCCGCATCATGAAAATGAAATCGCGCAGTCCTGTGCCGCCTGCGATGCGCCCTTCGTACGGCTATGGATGCACAATGGTTTCGTGCGCGTCAACGACGAAAAAATGTCGAAATCGCTGGGCAACTTCTTTACCGTGCGCGAGGTGTTGAAGACCCTGCGCGATCCGGAAGTGCTGCGCTTCTTCTTGCTGAGCAGCCACTATCGCGGTCCCATCAATTATTCGGCGGCCCAGCTCGCGCAGGCGGACGAGACCTTGCTGGGTTTCTACCGGGCGCTCAAGGACGCCGCGCCCGAAGGGTCAGCCGATGCGGAGGATGCCGCGCGCTTCAGGGCGGCCATGGACGACGACTTCAATACTCCCGAAGCCTTTGCAGTGCTGCAAGGGGTTGCCCGAACGTTAAATCAGGCGAAGGCTGCAGGGGACTTAAGAGGCGCGTCCCAGGCGGCCGCCACATTGCGCGCGCTCGGAGGCACGCTGGGGGTCCTGCAACAAGACCCTGACAGCTATTTGAAGCGCAGTGCGGGAGCTTCAAGCCTCACCGATGAGGAAGTTGAGGCGCAGCTGACCGCGCGGCGTGCCGCGCGCGCTGCAAAGAACTTTTCCGAGTCGGATCGAATCCGGGATTTGCTCAGTGGCGCCGGAATACTGCTCGAGGATAAGCCCGGAGGCCGGACGGAATGGCGGCGCGCTTGAGACGCGCCGCCATTCCGCCGCCGCTAGTCGTAGCGGCGTGAGGCGAAAATTCCCACAGCGAGACCGACCAACGCTGCGATGCCGATCACCTGCCAGGGATTGTCTCGAACGAAGGTATCGGTTCGCTTGCCGACCTGTTGCGCCTGATCTCGAAGTTGCGAGGCCGTGTCAGCCATCGCGCTCTTCGCGGCAGACAGCGCCATTTTTACCTTCGCGCGGACCTTTGCGATGTCGGGCGAGTCGACATCTTTCAGCGCTCTGGTCAGATCCTCGACGTTGTCGAGAAAACTGTTCACGTGGCCGTTGGCGTAGTCGCTAGCGCCCTTTGCCGTGTCCGATACCGATGGCATCTGGTTCTCCCTTAGGCCCGGCGGCCGAGGCTCATCAAAAACGTGACTACGGCGCCGATCAAGAACACGATAAAGAGTATCTTCGCGATGCCGGCCGCGCCGACCGCGATTCCACCAAAGCCAAAGAACGCGGCAATCAGCGCAATGACGAAGAAGACGACGGCATAGTGAAGCATGTTCGCACCTCTAGTGATCTTTTGGCAGCCATCTGCAGGTGGCGGAAGTATTCGCAAATCGCTGCGCAGTTGCAGTCGGTGCGCGACGTTCTTGAGCGTAGGACTTAGCCCACGGGCATCATCATGAAAACTTTATTGATCGTCTACCACTCCATGACCGGCGGCACCTTACAGATGGCGGAGGCGGCAGCCCGCGGTGCCCGAAGCGAGGCGGGCGTGAAGGTTTCGCTGCAGCGCGCCGCTGACGCTGGCGCTGAAGAGGTGCTCGCCTCCGACGGCTATATCTTCGCCACGCCGGAAAATCTCGCCGGCGTCTCAGGAATGATGAAGGATTTCTTCGACCGCACTTATTACGCCGCCTACGAGAAAATCAACGGCCGCGCCTTTCTGACTTTAATATGTGCCGGCAGCGACGGCCGCAACGCTGCGCAGCAGATCGAGCGCATTGCTGCGGGATGGCGGTTGAAACCCGTTGCCGAACCTTACATCGTTTGCACGCACGCGCAGACCCCGGAACAAATTCTTAAGGCCAAGACAATCGGCTTGCACGAGCTCAAGAGCTGCGAGGATCTCGGCAAAACGATGGCAAGCGGCCTGGCGATGGGAATCTTCTGAGCGCAGGCGCAACTTTAAGAGACCTTGGCTACCGTGGGAGCCCTTCCCGCCGTATGCTAAGGCCCCATGAACACCTCCAGCCATCTGTCTTTTCTCCAGCTTCGCTCACTCGCCAAGAAGAGCGGAGAGATGGAGCTGTCGCTGCAAACGAGCTCGCTTCCGCCGCCGGAGGCGGACGAGGTTGTCGTTAGAATCGAAGCGGCGCCGATCAACCCCTCGGATTTGGGGCTCCTGCTGGCCAACGCCGATTGGAGTCATGCAAAAGTGTCCGGAACTGCGCAGCAGCCGATGTTGACCGCCGCGCTCAGCGCCAATGCGGTGCAAGCCATGGCGGCGCGAATCGATATCTCCATGCCGGTTGGCAACGAGGGTGCCGGCACAGTCACCGATGCCGGACCTTCCGTGGCCGCGCAGGCGCTGATGGGCAAAAAAGTTGCCGTGCTCGGCGGCGCCATGTATTCCCAATATCGATGCGTCAAAGTGAACCAATGCTTGGTCTTGCCGCCGGGCACGACAGCTGCGGAGGGCGCCTCCTGTTTCGTCAATCCGCTCACCGCCTTAGGCATGGTGGGTACGATGCGCCGTGATGGGCACAAGGCATTGGTGCACACCGCCGCCGCGTCCAATCTCGGACAGATGCTGAACCGCTTGTGCCTCGCCGACGGCATCGCCCTCGTGAATATCGTCCGCAAGCAGGAGCAGGAGGATCTGCTGAGGAAGGCCGGCGCCCAGCATGTGTGCCGCTCGGATTCACCCAGCTTCCTGAAAGACCTGACTGACGCCCTGGCTACCACAGGCGCCACCATCGCCTTTGACGCCCTGGGCGGCGGCCCGCTGGCGGGTCAAATCCTCGGCTGCATGGAGGCGGCCGTCAATCGGGGCGTCAGCGTCTACAGCCGCTACGGGTCCACAACGCACAAGCAGGTGTATTTGTACGGCGCGCTCGATATGAGCCCCACGGTGCTCAATCGCAACTACGGCATGGCGTGGGGTCTTGGCGGCTGGCTGCTCACGCCGTATATCGAAAAAATCGGGCCCCTGGCATTTCAGGAACTGAAAGATCGGGTTGCCGGGGAACTCAAAACGACGTTTGCCAGCCGCTACTCGCGAGAGATCTCGCTGGCGGAAGCGCTGCATCCGGACATCATCGCAGGCTACTCCAAGCGTGCTACGGGCGAGAAATACCTGATCAATCCCGCCAAGGGTCGTTGAGCGGCTAGCCTGGCACGCTGGGCAAGAAGCGCGGCACGGCGCGCGCGTGCGCCACGGCTTCGAACCCCGAGCCCAACTTGATGAGGGTCGGCTCGCTAAAGGCGGCACCGAAGAACGAGAGTCCAACGGGTACGCCGCGAAACAGCCCGGCCGGGACCGTAATGTGCGGATAGCCGGCGATCGCCGCGGGCGAGGAACACCCGCCGGTGTCGGAGTCCCCGTTCACCGTATCGATCAGCCACGCAGGACCCGACGTCAGGCTGATCATGGCGTCGAGCTTGTGTTCAGCCAGTACGGCGTCAATGCCATGGCTGCGGGTCGCCTTGAGGCAGGCGGCGCGCGCATCCTTATAGGCTTTTTCAGTCAGCGGTCCTTTTGCTTCGGCTTGTCGCAACAATTCCTGATCGAACAGCGGCATCTCGGTGTCTTTGTGCGCTTCGTTGAATCGGATCAACGCCGCCAGCGAGCGAACCGGAAAAGTGGCCGGCAAGCGCCGTAGATAGGCGTTCAAATCCGCCTTGAATTCATAAAGCATAACTTCTTGCTCGGGCGCACCGGTCGAGCCGTGCAGGGGCAGATCGGCCGGATCCACGATTACGGCGCCGGCCCCTTTAAGGGTCGCAATGCAAGCGTCCAGGTAAGCGTTGAGCGGAGCGCTGTCTGCAAAGAACTTGCGCGCGACGCCCAAGCGCGCGCCAGCCAAGCCCTTGGGATCGACATAGCGGGCATAGTCGGCCTGGAATCGACCGCCGACCGCAGCGCTCGCGGGGTCTTCGGCATCCAGGCCCGCCATCACACCGAGCATCACGGCGGCATCCCGGACAGTGCGGGTCAGGGGGCCGGCTGTATCCTGACTATGCGAAATCGGCGCGATGCCGCGACGGCTCACCAGGCCCACGGTCGGCTTCAGCCCGACGATGCCGTTGATCGAAGCGGGACTCACGATCGATCCGTCGGTCTCGGTGCCCACGGCAATGGCGCACAGATTCGAGGAGACCGCGACGGCTGAGCCGGAACTCGAACCCGAAGGTGTGCGATCGGTCGCGTAAGGATTGCGGCACTGTCCCCCTCGACCGCTCCAACCGCTCAACGAGTGCGTGGAGCGAAAATTGGCCCATTCGCTGAGATTGGACTTCCCCAAAATCACGGCGCCCGCGGCGCGCAAGCGCTCGACGAGCGGTGCATCCTTGGGGGCATACCAGCCCTGCAGGGCGAGCGAACCGGCCGTCGACATCATGTGATCCGAAGTCTCGACGTTGTCCTTGATCAGGACGGGAACGCCGTGCAGCGGACCGCGGGCACCGCGTGCTTTGCGTTCCGCGTCGAGCGCGGCAGCGATTTCGAGCGCGTGGGGATTCGTTTCGATCACCGAGCGCAAATTCGGCCCATGCCGGTCCAGCCTGTCGATCCGATCCAGATAGTTCTGTGTGAGTTGCTGCGAAGTCAGGCGCCCAGCGGCAAAGGCGGCGGCAATATCGGCGAGCGACAATTCTTCGATCGACTCGGGGACTGCGCGGGGCTGCGCTCCTGCCGAGGTGGGCGCCGTCTGTTCAGCGCCGGCGGTAGCGGCAACCGCCGCGGCAACGAGAAATTCGCGCCTGTCCATCAAGGGGTACTCACTTGTATTGATTCGAGATCGCGCTCGGCTTTCAGGCTCTTAAGATCGCGCGATATGGTGGCGACCGCCAGAATACGGCCACCTCGCTTGTAAGTCACGGCGCAATCGCGGGTAGCGAGTGAGCCCTCGATCTCGACAGCATCCCAGGTTTCCGCATGACCGACATAATTGACGGTGAGGTCATAGTGCTGGCTCCAAAAGAAGGGCACCGCGTCAAAGCGCTGCCGACGTGCCAATATGTTGAGGGCCGCGACCTGGCCCTGGCGCTCCGCAACCACCCAATGCTCGACTCGAATGCGATCGCCGGTGTGCGGGTCAGGCCAGCGCGCAATGTCGCCGGCCGCGAAGACGCCCTTCGCGCTGGTCTCGAGATACTCATCGACCACGACGCCGCGATCGATCGCCAGTCCAGCTTGCTCGGCCAGCTTGATACTCGGGCGCACGCCGACACCCAAGACTACGAAATCGGCCTCTAACCTTACGCCGTCGCTCAAGGAAACGCGCTTGCCGTCGATGTGCGCGACCGAAGTCCCCAAATGAAATACCACGTCGTGCGACTCATGCACCTCGCGTACCAACGCGCCTAACTGAGCGCCCAATACGCGTTCGAATAGGACGCGCTCCGGTCCGACGACGTGCACCTCGATGCCCCGATGACGCAGTGAAGCGGCCACTTCAAGACCGATGAAGCTGGCGCCCACGACGACAACCCGCTTGGCCCCGGCGGCGGATGCAACGATCGCGCGAGAATCGTCGAAACTGCGCAAATAAAGCAGCTTGGCATCGCCGGATACGGGAATGGCCAGCCGAACCGGATCGGCTCCGGTCGCCAGCAGCAAGACGTGAAAATCGATCTTTCTGCCGCTCTCGAGCTGCATGGTGCGCTGCTTGAGGTCGAGCGACTGCACCCGTGCGTCGAGCACCAGATCGATTTTTCGATCTGAGTAGTATTCGGGGCCCCGCAACGGTATCCACTCCGCGGGCGCCGTGCCCATAAGGAAGTCTTTGGATAGATTGGGGCGATCGTAGGGCGCGAAACTGTCGGCGCTGATGATAATGATGGCGCCGGAATAGCCCTCGCGCCGCAGCGCATCCGCGGCCGCCAATCCTGCCGCACCCCCGCCGATGATGGTGACCGAGGGCGGCACGCTTCCGGTTGAAACGGCGCTCGCCGCAGGTGAAAGAGGTTCAGGCAGCCGTTCGCGGACGAATACCTTGCCCGCGGTCTGCTCCACGCGCCAGCAAGCTATCGGATCAAGCGCCGGTGCGCGCAACGCGGCCCCGGTGCGCAAACTGAAACAGGCGTGGTGCAAAGGACATCGAACGGTGTCGTCCACGACGAGACCTTGAGCGAGCGCGCCGTGATAATGCGTGCACTGCGCACCGACCGCAAAGTACTGCTCGCCACGTCTTACTAGGATCGCCTCTTCGGAATCGATGCGGCCCGAGACGATTCCGCCGTCGGGAATGTCGCGGATTTCCAAGCCGGCGCGCAGGTCGGGAAGGGTGGATGGGTCCATTTTTCTACCCGCTCTGATATAACTCGATACATACTAGTCATTCTTCGAAAGCGCCGCCATACAAGAGCAAGGGGAAACGATGCGCAGGGGACATTCAGCGTGCACTCATCTGAACAGCGTCAGAGACGTCACGCCTTCGGGCGAGGGTTGTGTGGAATGTCTGGCAACGGGCGATACGTGGGTGCATTTACGGCTTTGCCGCACCTGCGGCCACGTCGGATGCTGCGACGATTCAAAAAATCGCCATGCGCGCAAGCATGCGGGCGTGACAGGCCACCCGATCATATCCTCGTTCGAACCCGGGGAGGATTGGAGCTGGTGCTTCGTCGATGAGATTGAAGTGGTGTTGCCATGAAAGCCCGCTGCACACCACACACTGGATGGATCATGCTGTCGGCAGCCGCGCTGCTGAGCCTTGCAGGCTTTGCCCGGTCGCAATCCGCGGGCAAACCCGTGGATGCGGAGAGAATCACGAATGCTGATGCGGAACCCGGCAACTGGTTGTCGTACGGCAGAACTTACGGTGAGCAGCGATATAGTCCACTCGCGCGCATCAACGACAAGAACGCCCAGAAGCTGGGCCTCGCGTGGTTTGCGGATCTCGACACGAACCGCGCGCAAGAAGCGACGCCGCTCATCGTCGATGGCGTGATGTATATATCGACGGCTTGGAGCCTGGTGAAGGCCTACGATGCGCGCAGCGGCAAATTGCTCTGGGCGTACGATCCCCAGGTGCACCGCGAGCTGGGCGTGAACGCCTGCTGCGATGTGGGCAATCGCGGCGTGGCGGCATGGAATCACAAGATTTTTGTGGGCGCTTACGACGGCAGGCTGGTGGCGCTGGATGACGCGACCGGGAAGGTGTTGTGGAGCACCATGACCGTAGATCCCGGCAAGCCCTACACCATCACGCAGGCGCCGCGGGTGATCAAGGGACGCGTCATCATCGGCAACAGCGGCGGGGAATATGGCGCGCGTGGCTACATATCCGCCTACGATGCGGAAACGGGGAGGCTGGCATGGCGATTCTTCACCGTTCCCGGCGACCCCTCCCAGCCGTTTGAAAACCCGGCCATGGCACGCGCCGCCAAGACCTGGTCCGGAGAGTGGTGGAAGCTCGGCGGTGGCGGCCCGGTGTGGGACGCGATCTCCTACGATCCGAAACTCAATCTGTTGTATTTCGGGACCGGCAACGGCGTGCAATGGGCGCGATCTGCGCGCAGTGCAGGCAAAGGAGACAATCTTTATCTTGCCTCCATCGTCGCGCTGCATGCCGACACGGGGGAATATGCGTGGCACTATCAAGCCACCCCGGGCGAGGAATGGGACTTCGACGCCGTCCAGCAATTGGTGTTGGCGGATCTTAATGTCGCCGGCAAGCTGCGCCAGGTCCTCATGCAGGCGAATAAGAATGGATTTTTTTATGTGCTGGATCGAAAAACCGGCGCGTTGATCTCCGCAAAAGCGATCGTGCCGGTCAGCTGGGCGAGCGGCGTCGACGTCAAGACCGGGCGCCCCATCGAAAATACGGAAGCTCGGTACAGCGAGACAGGCAAGCCCGTGGACGTCAGCCCTGGGCCCTTGGGCGCGCACAATTGGCAGCCCATGGCTTTCAATGCCAAAACCGGACTGGTCTACATTCCCGCGCAACAGGTTCCCATTCGCTACATACCCCTGCCGAGCATGCCTATTGCACCCATTGGCTGGAATTTGGGCGTCGCCCTGGCGGCGTTGACCCCTCAAAACGAAGGATTCCTACTTGCCTGGGATCCGGTGCGTCAACGCGAAGCGTGGCGCGTCACCTACCAGGGACCGTGGAACGGCGGCGTGGTGACGACCGCCGGTAACATCGTCGCACAGGGCGACGCGTCGGGAAATTTCAATGTGTACCGCGCGGACACTGGCGAGAAGATATGGTCGATGTTCGCCCAGTCGGGAATCATCGCCGCGCCGAGCACGTTTGAGGTTGCCGGCGAGCAATACATTGCAGTGTTGAGCGGGTGGGGCGGCAGCTATGCGCTGAGCGGAGGCAAAGCCGCGGCCATGTCGCGCAATTTGCGCAACGTCAGCCGGCTCTTGGTGTTCAAACTCGGAGGAACTGCGGCATTGCCGCCGCTGGAGCCGCGCGCCATCGTCATCAATCCGCCGTCCGAGCCGGCAGATGCCGCGTCCATCGCGCGCGGGGAGCCGCTGTACGATCAATACTGCAGTGCCTGTCACGGCGAGCATGCTATCGGCGGCGGCGTGGTAGCGGATCTACGCGCTTCCAATTTCCTAAACATGGATTTTTTCTACAACATCGTCCTTGATGGCGCACTGAAAGATGCGGGCATGGCGTCTTTCAAAAGCGCTCTGAGCCGTGATGATGCCACGGCCATTCGCAACTTCATCATTCACCGTGCAAACCAGGATAGTAAAGCCGCGCCGGCGCATTGAGAGCTGCGCGCGCACCGTCAGAAAGCCCTTACACGCATTCAATCGTCGTAGAGATACCGCGGCCGCGCAGGCCGCTGCACCATGACCTCTGGATCCCAACCGGCGATGGCGCTGACAAACTTACTACTATTTTAGGGGCATCTCATGGGTCGCGGAATACTGCTTTGGATGCTGGGCGTACCTCTTCCGATCATTCTCTTGCTGGCGATGTGCTCGCATAACTAGGGGAATCTCATGGAAGAAACCACAATAATCGCCGGTACGGCTGTTGCGATGGACTCAAGTTCATTTGCAGGAAAGTCTGCTGCCTCATGGCCCTCGATCTTTGCCGGCGCATTTGTCGCCGCGTCCGCGACGGTGATATTCGTCGCACTGGGATCCGGCATCGGGTTCGCATCGACCTCGCCCTGGAGCGGTCATGGCGTTTCTGTAGTGACGTTCGCGGTCTCGACTGCCGTTTGGCTGATCGTGACGCAGTGGTTCGCAGCCGCGTTGGGCGGCTACATAGCCGGACGACTGCGCACGCGATGGGTCGGAACGCATACGCATGAAGTTTTTTTTCGAGACACCGCCCATGGACTCATCACCTGGGCGGTGGCTACGGTGTTGGTTGCCATCGTCGCCGCAGCTTCGGTCATGTCCGCGGCCGGAGCCGCCGGCCGGGCCGTTGCCGATGCGACCACCACTGGCGCCTTGATGCCTTACGACGTAGACAAGCTGTTCCGGTCGACGAGTACTTCGGCCGGACCCGCGGCCGCGGAGGCGCGCCTGGAAGCAAACCACATCGTTGCCAATGCGTTCGCGAGCGGCAGTGTGCCTGATGGCGATCGCACTTATCTGGCCGAACAAGTGGCCGCACGCACCGGGGCTTCGCAGTCCGAGGCGCAGGCGCGCGTGGATGGCCTCATTGCCGCCGTGACCCAATCGCAAGAGAAGCTCAAAGCCGATGCGGATAAGGCGAAGAAAGCGACGGCGCAGGCCTCGATCTATCTGGCCTTGTCGATGTTGATCGGCGCGTTCATCGCGAGCGTGTCGGCGGCGTTGGGCGGACGAATTCGCGATCAGCACGTTTAGGGACGCCTCTTAAAGGAGTGAACGATGGACTCAGCACAGAAACTAAACAACTTGTTCGACCAGACCGAAAAGTTGTTGGCGAAGATCGCGGATCAGCGTGGTCCGGAGATCCAGGAGCTGCGCGAGAGACTCGATCGCTCCATGGAGAAGACCCGCGTCGCACTCAAGAGCAGCCCGCCGCGCGAGCATGTCAAAGTTCGCCATGTCGCGGCGTCATTCAACGATTACGTTCAGAACTATCCATGGATCGCGCTGGCCACGGGCGTGTTGGTTGCATCGACCATCGGCATCCTCGCCACCAGTGCAACCAGGCGTTCCCTGGATCACCAAGGCCCCAGACATCACTGACGCCTTTGCGGCCGGGTCTGAATCGTTGGTTCCTTAGGCGCGTGGACGCTACAATCGATGCGTGCGTGCACCGATACATCCCGGCTAGTCTGTGCGGCTTCGAGCCTCCTTGGGGGCAGCCATACTGGGCGTTGCATGCAACATGGCGGCCGAGGGCGCCCCAGCGTTGCCCTGGAAGCTTACGGTCGGCGAGTACGCTTACGCCAATTACTACGGCACCGACGTGAACCTCCGCTGGCGCGCCGACGATGCGAGCGCGTGGCTGGGTGTTTATTCGGATTCGGTGTTTGGTACCCAGGCGCGCACTGGCGCCGATACCTCAATTGGCTTAGGTAGCTACGTGCAGCTGCAACCTTCAGTTCAGGCGGCCACGATGGGATTTCTCGGCGCCAGTCTGAATCTCCAGGTCGGCACCGCCTGGTATGGTCTCACAGGATTTGGGCGCACCGACGCACGGCCGTACTTCAATCTCAACTTCGATCCGAATGATGCGCTGACGTTCGGGGCGGGTCATCACGCGGCGAACGGCGTCAGCTACTTGGTATTCGTCGTGGCCGATGATCGATTTCACACCGGACAGCGGGATTGGCACGCGAATGTGCAAATCCCCTGCGGCGAGTCGCACGCAACCCTGGATTTATTGCACAAGAGCGGTTTGACGGATGCCGGGCCGATCAGCGGGTGGGGATTCAGCGCCAATTGGGACTGGCCGAAGTGGTTCGTGCGTGTGGCCTACGATCCCCATCAAAACTTCTCGGCCCAGGACGCGTGGCGTCTCGGATCGGGCGTGAGGTTCTAATCGCGATTCGGTGCGCCGGGCGGAAACAAATTGCGATACGGCCTCGCTTCGTCCACGGCACGCGCGACCGATGGACGCGACAGCAGCCGCCGTCGATAGGCCCGCAGCGCTGGAAACTGTTCGCTGATTTCGTGCACCCAATCGGAGTAGAACAGCGCCGGCGCCGCGGCGCAGTCGGCCAGCGTGAAGTTCACGCCTACGGCCCAGTTTCGCGTTGCCATCACGCCATCCAGCCAGCCGTAGGCGGCATCGAGGGCTAAACGAGCCTCCCGGACGCCGAAGGGATCGCGGTCGCCTGTCGCGCGTATGAAGTCGGCGACGATTTTTTGCATCGGCGTCATCACATAGTTATCGAAGCAGCGATCCATCATCCGTGCTTCGAGCGCGGCGTCAGGATCAGAGGGAATAAGTTGAACGGGACCAGGATGGCGCTGCGCCAGATGCTCGATGATGATGCTCGATTCCACATAGGTTTGGCCCTCATCGAACAACAGGGGAAATTTCTTGAGCGGCCACAGCGCCTCGAGTTCGGTCATCGCACCGGGATCCTCGGGTCCAAATTGACGATAGGTAAAGTCGGTACCGTTTTCGTACAGTGCAATCAGCACTTTCTGGCAATACGATGCAAATGGATGTGCGAACAGCGATGGTTTCATTGATTCCTCCGGAATTAAGACAATACACGTTGCATCACGGGACAAGGTCGACTTGTTGGATTAAAATTCCCTGAGATGACAAATCTGAGCGCGCCATTGGACGGCATCACCGTCCTCGATTTTTCTCACGCCCTTGCCGGCCCGTATTGCACAATGCTGATGGCGGCCTATGGCGCCCGAGTGATCAAGGTCGAAGGTCCCGAGGGTGACATCGGACGCACCTGGGGGCCCCCGTTCCATGGCGCCGATGCGTCCTATTTCGTGGGCCTCAACAGCGGCAAGCAGAGCCTCGCCGTCGACTTGAAGACGCCGGAAGGTCTCGAGGCGTGCCGAAAATTGGCGACAAAAACCGACATCGTGATCGAGAATTTCAGGCCGGGCACGATGAATCGACTTGGTCTGGATTATGCATCGCTGTCGGCGGCAAATCCGCGGCTCATCTACGTCTCCATTTCCGGCTACGGGCAGACCGGCCCGCGACGCCTGGAACCTGCGATGGATTTGATCATCCAGTCCGCGTCGGGACTGATGAGCATTACCGGAACTGCCGCAGGAGAAACCGTCAAGACCGGACACTCGATTGCGGACATCACGGCGGGGCTGTTTTCCCTGATCGGCACCATGATGGCGTTGGAGGCGCGCCATCGAACCGGCCGCGGGCAATTCGTGGACGTTTCGATGATGGACACGGTGATGTCGACCATGCTCCCGAGTTTTGCGCGCTATCTGGCCTCCGGCGTCGTGCCGAAGCCCATGGGAACCTTGTTCGACGGCATCGTCCCGTACCGCAATTTCGTGTGCGAGGACCGTGACATAACCGTTGCCGTGGCCAGCGATAAACTTTGGAAAAGTTTTTGCGAAGCGCTTGGCCGCACCGATCTTGCCAATCATCCGGATTTCAACACCAATCCGCTGCGCGTGCAGAACCGTCAGGTTCTCGAGCCGCTGCTCGAGGCGATGTTTCGCTCACGCCCCGCTGCGCACTGGGTTCAATTGCTCGCGCAACACGGCGTGCCGGCTACCGTGGTGCGCAATCTCAAAGAGGTCATCGAGGATGAGCAAACGACCGCGCGCAACATGACGCCGACGGTGCAGCATCCGGTGGCAGGGCCCATACGAGTCATCGGGGTTCCGGTCCAGTTATCCGCGACGCCCGGCCGAATCGGCAGCGCCTCGCCGTTGTTGGGCGCGGACACGGCCGCAATTCTCAAGGCAGTCAATCGCGACTGACAGAACTGCGCGTTGCCTTTCGAAGTGCTGCATCTGCAATTGGCCGCATCGCCGCGTAACCATCAGAGTTGGGATGCACACCGTCGTTGCTGAGCTCGGGGCGAAACGCACCAGAAGGGGTCGTCAACGATGAATAGTAGTCGGCGTATATCAGCTTGTGATGGCCCGCAAGTTCGCGCAGCCACATATTGAGTTGTCGGATCCGTTCGACTGGCTGAATGTCAGGCCGCCACGGAAATCGTTCAGCAGGCGGGATGCTTGCCAGTACAACTTGAATGTGATTCGCCCTGGCGAGTTCGACCATGGCGCGAATATTGTTCTTGAAGTCATCGGGACTGCTGGGACCCGTATTCCCAGCCACATCGTTCGTACCTGCCATGATGTGCACAGCTTGGGGGTGCAGCGCCACGACGTCCTGATAGAAGCGCACCAGCATCTGGGGACTGGTCTGCCCGCTGATGCCGCGATTCTACCACCCGGCGACTGAATAGCGAAGGATCGCCGACACCCCATCCCTCGGTGATTGAGTCGCCCATGAAGACCACCGTCGGATGCGCGCCTTTGAGAATGGCTGCATTGTCAGATTTGTAACGGCAGGTGTCGGCAAAATCGCGGGCCAGATCCTCCGCGTGCTTTTTAAGATACTCCCGCAGCTTCTCATCTCCTTGCGCGGACATCGGTGGCGGCTTGGCACCTGGCTTGAGCATGGCATCGAGAATTTCCCGAGGCGGCCGCGGTGACGGTGGTGGGCAGGGGGAATCGGTCATTTGGGCAACTGGCACAGGTGCCTGCGCCTGAGCCGCGATCGCACCTCCCAGGAGAACAGCACTGAGA
>DASYIN010000067.1:0-1579 GCA_035997505.1 Steroidobacteraceae bacterium
GACGCAGCCAGCCGATGAATTTCGGCATCGGCTATCGCTGGCGTTCGTATGAATCGAATTTGCTGCTGTCGGTCAGGCTGGCCGCGGACGAAACCGCACCTGTCGACACGACATCGTCCGCCGATCCGCTGCCGGCGCCAAAGCCGCCGCGCCCCAAGCGACCTCGCCCGGCACCAATCGAACCGAGAGGTGGCTTCTCCTGGTGGGGACGCTAGCCCTCGCGAATGGCAGACCGCGTCGTACGCCTACCATCGCACCTGTTGACTTGGCTCGATGAAGGCCGAAGTGCTCGGCACTTCCGGGTTTCTGCCAAAGTATTCGAAGGCGGTGACGATGATGATGAGCAAGGCGAGGATCGCGACCAGATCGATCTGTCTGGGGTCGTGACCGTGGTGGCTGATTTTCCAGCGCATGTGATGCCCTTCCGGCGGGAAGCATCAAACCAATGCGAGCCGGGGATCGCGGTTCCCGCGAGCACGGCAGCAATGCGCTTTTGGCGTGAAAGCGGTGCAACACGCCTCACGACGCGTTGGTGCCGCGCCAGCGTCCGAACCGCCACGGCAGATACCATCGCGCGCCGGGTGGCGTCGTCAGCGGGACATTGTCGATTCCCGAGGTGCCCCAGGGCTGACAACGCAGCATTCGCGCCAGCGTCATCCATCCTCCGCTCCACAGCCCGAACCGTCCGATCGCCTCATCGGCATAGACCGAACAGGTCGGCAAATGGCGGCAGTTGAAACCGACCAGCGGCGACAGCGTGTGCCGGTAAATCCAGATCATCGCCCGCCCGGCGTTGCGCGGCAGGCGTTGCACCGCGCCGGCGCAGTCGGAACAATGGGACGATGAATGCTTCATGGGCGGCGTGCTGCAATCATGAGCGCGAGTTTGCATTGTTCCCGGGCATGGAACCCGAGCGCATAGATATTTGCGCCACACTTTTGAAAATATTGCATGTTTCGGGTGGCAGTGCAGCAAAGGTTCTATGGACGATGGGAATTCGGGCCGTTACCTTTTCTATAACGCCTGCATGACAGAATCAGCCGGCGTTGAAGTGGGGCCATCGCCATTACCCGGTGTGGGATTCGGGGGAAGGAACCAGATTTGAGGCTCGTGAAGTCGCTTGATCTTCGCGGCTGGGCGCTACTCGGCGCCGCCGCGCTATGCATCGCATTGCCAGGGGTTGTGACCACAATCCCTGGCGATTCCGCGCATGCCGGTGCGACGCTCGAAGAGCGCAAATTGCCGATGCGATTTTCCTGGAATGCATGCCAGCCGAATTGCCGGGGCTGGGTCAGCGCGGTTGGCATTGTGACCGCCGATAGCCCTTCGGAATTCGACGAATTCGCGCGCGGCCGGCACCTCGAGGGCGCCACCATCGTGCTGGATTCCAGCGGCGGTTCGGTCAACGATTCAATCGCGCTCGGACGGCGCTGGCACGCGCTCGGCGTGCGAACCACAGTCGGCATCAGCATCCTGTCCCATACCGCGGATGGCGATCGCGCCAGCGTCACGCCCGAGGCCTATTGTGAGTCGATGTGCGTGTTCCTGCTGCTGTCGGGCAAGGCGCGCTACGTGCCCG
>DASYIN010000068.1:0-8181 GCA_035997505.1 Steroidobacteraceae bacterium
TGCCTCGCGCCTTCAAAATGAAATAGGCTACGGTCACGAGCCCGAGCCATGGAATACCGACGATCCAAGAGATACGCCAGTCCTTATCGAGACCCATGGTCACCAGAACCGCGCACAATAGTGCCAACCCGACAATTTGAATCACGGGGAACCAGGGCATGCGCACCAGAAGATCCGCCGTTTTGTGCCTGCGTCGGAAACTCAGGTGGCTGAGCAGGATGATGATCCACACGATCATCGCGTCGAACAGCGCGACGCCGAACAGAATGTTGTAGGCACGCGGGGTCAACTTGGAGAGTGCGGCGGCCGCCAGGATGCAGGCGCCGGACACCAGGATGGCAGTGATCGGCGTACCATTTTTGCCGAGCTTGCCCAAGAATCCCGGCGCAAATCCGCCGCGCGACAAGGAGAATAGCATCCGCGAGCACAGGTACACATTGGTGTTCATGCTCGAGAGCGCGGCGCTCAACACGACGAAATTCATGATTCCGGCGGCATGGCGAATGCCGGAGTGCGCGAAGATGCGTACGAACGGGCTTTGCGTCACAACCGTCGCGCCGGTTTCCGTCCAGGGAACGAAGGTAACGACGATGGTCAACGCCAGGATATAGAACAGGAACAGTCGCAGCGCCATGCTGCGCAATGCGGCGGGAATCGTGCGGACCGGATCTTTGGCCTCACCCGACGTGACGGCGATCACTTCGATGCCGTTGAACGACAAGATTCCCAAGATCACCGCCATCCAGACACCGCTGAAACCGTGCGGCATGAATCCGCCCGGCAATCCGGTGAGGTTATGGAAACCGACGGGTTTGCTCCACAACCCAAAGATGGTCGCGGCCCCCAAAATGATGAAGATGATGATGGCCACCACCTTGATGAGCGCAAACCAATACTCGATGGAGCCGAAGTTATTCACCGAGCGCGAATTGAAATACAGCAGCACGAAGGCAAACCCCAACGACCACATCCAGACCGGCGTATCCGGAAAATAGAAGGTCATATAGACGCCGGCCGCCACCGCCTCGGCGCCGACGGCGATCACCTGCGCCATCCAGTAGGAATAGCGCGCGATGATCCCAGCCCAGGGATTTAGATAAATCTCCGCATAAGTGCCAAAAGAGCCCGCGGTGGGATGCATCACCGCCATCTCCGACAAACTGAAGACGATGGCCACGGCGGCGATCGCCGCGATTGCGTAGCTCACGATCACCGCCGGTCCCGCATAGCCGATGGCGACACCGCTGCCCATGAATAAGCCGGTGCCGATGGCGCCGCCCAGCCCGATCATGATGAGCTGCGGGCGGCTCAAGTCCTTATGCAGGCCTGCCTCGCGGCTGGCGATTGCGGATGCGTCCAATCGCTCCCTCGCTTGCGGTGATGTATTCGAACTCAAATGCAGTCTAGCACGCGAGAGATTTACCCCTATGAACCGAGAATCATTCTATGCAGAAATGGATGGCGGCAAGAAACTGGACTATGAGATCTATCTCAACACGGCGGACCTGTATGCCTGCCAGAAGCTAAACAGCAAAATGCGTTTCGAATTCTCAAGGTGTTGAACGGTGCAATCGCACGATTCAAGCTATGTGCACGATGATGCGTATGCGATTGCCGAAGCCATGCTCGACTTTGACGAACAGTTTCAGAAGTTTCGCCAGCATCACGTGATATTGATTGGGCGAGTACTCGTCAGTCGAATACTCGTCGGGAAGGGCGAGTTACTACGCAGCCTGGTTGCGACCGGATTTCTTTGCGAATTGCAGCTGTTGCTGGGCTTTCTGCAGGAGATCCGAGGGACTATCGGCGGCGGCGGGCGTGGTTGCGCACACGCCCACGCTGATGCTGATATAACGCAGCACTGCCGAGCGGGGATGATGAATCCGCAGATCGCGCACCCGCTCGTTCATGAGCTGTCCGATGCGCAGGGCTTGCTCGGTCGAGAGCCCCGGCGCGAATGCAATCAGGCTGCCGCCGTCGATGCGCGCGGTCACGTCGCTCGAGCGTCGCAGGCATGCCGACACCACATGCGCCACGCGGCGAATGGTCGAATCGCCCGCGGCGCGGCCGAAGGTCGTGTTGTATAGATCCAATGCGTCGATGTCGATCGCGAACACTGCGATGTTGCGTTGCTCGCGCTGTGCAACCGCCCAGTCGCGTTTCAACAGTTCTTCCAGGTACGGCAGCGTGTAAAGACCTGTCAATCGGTCGTCCCGAACCGCAATCGAGGTCGGCTGATGGGCGCCGCTCAAGCTGTCCTTGGCGCCTTTGGGATCAATGCGCAAACGCTCGCCGGCATCACGATGATGACCCACGAAATGCGTCACGCAACCATCCGGGTGACGCAGCGGCATGACCGTCATTTCGTTCCAAAACAGGCTGCCGTCTTTGCGGTAATTGCGCAGCAGCACGCGGCAGGTTTCCCCGCGGCTCAAGGCATCGCGCAGCCGGTGGCGGCCGTCCTGTTCGCGGTCGTCCGCCTGCAGCAGACGCAGATTTCGTCCCGTAAGCTCACCTGCCGAATAGCCGGTCAGCGACTCGAAGGCCGGGTTAACATAAATCACCGGGTGATCCTTGCCCTGTGCATCGATCAGCACCAGACCCTCCGGCGAGCTTTCAACCAGGCGGCGGTATAGATCCGGATCAAACCCCTTCATGACTCCCCTCCGTCAGCACCAACGGGGGCGTAGCTGAAAGGCTTGCGATTAATATGACGGTCTGCTGCCACTGCCGGTCTGCTCCAAGATTGCTCGGGGCCTCTCCACGCGCCCTCATTCTTACCACCCGGGCCTGAGAGGCCGGCGAGCCTGATTCCGGCCCAAAGTGGTCGAGCACAGACTTTACCGCTTGTCTATCGTTGCAAATGGGGAGGACGTCGCAACCTGCAGCAAATGCCAGCTCCGCGCGTTCAATCACACCCCCAAAAGCAGCCGCGCCGGCCATGGTCAGATCGTCGGCAAACACACAGCCATGGAATCCCATTTCGCCGCGCAGTACCCCTGTGATCCAGCGCTTGGACAGGCTGGCCGGCAGGGGGTCGACGGCGGGAAATACCACGTGCGCCCCCATGATCCCCGCCACATGGTTCTCGATCAGCAGCCGGTACGGCCGCATATCAGGCTCCAAGTCCACGAAATTGCGGCGATCCACGGGTAAGGCGACGTGGGAATCGGCGATCACCGCACCGTGACCGGGGAAATGCTTGGCGACGGCAGCCATACCGGCCTCGCGCATTCCCGCCATATAAGCCACCGACAGGGCTCCTACCGCATCCGGATCACTGTGGAAGGCTCGATCCCCAATGATTTCACTGACCCCGTAGTCGAGGTCCACGCAGGGAGCAAAGCTGAAATCCACGCCCACGGCGCGCAGTTCGGTGGCCATGAGCCAACCCGCCGAATGGGCCAGCGCCAGCCCCTCACGCCGATCTTCGTCGTAGCGGCGCCCCAGCGCGCGGGCCGGCGGTAGCCGCGTAAAGCCCTCGCGGAAGCGCTGCACGCGTCCGCCTTCATGGTCGACCGCGATCAGTAAATGCGGCGTGCGTACGGCGCGGATCGCCGCCGTCAGACTGGCAACCTGAGGCACATCACGGTAGTTGCGGCTGAATAGAATCACGCTGCCCACCAAGGGATGCGAGAGCACCCGGACGTCCTCGGCGGTGAGCTCCGTCCCGGCGATATCGATCATGAGGGGACCCAAGCTCATGGCGACCTCTCGAACACTGCGATCGATTCGACGTGCGTCGTATGCGGAAACATGTCCATCACCCCCGCTGCGATCAGCTTGAATCCCTGGTCCGTCACCAAGATCCCCGCATCCCGCGCCAAACTACCCGGATGGCAGGAAATATACACGACGCGACGCGGCCGCCAATCGCCCATGCGGCTCATCAGTTCGGCCGCGCCCGCGCGCGGCGGATCCAGCAGCACCAGTTCATAGCGATTATTCGCCCAGGCTCCAAAGCCCTTCGGCTCGAACAGATTTTCCACCGCGAACTCGACGTTGCCGAGCGCGTTGCGCGCGGCGTTGGCGCGCGCTTTGGCAACCAGCGCCGCATCGCCCTCCACGCCCACGACCCGCCGCGCGCGACGTGCCAGCGGCAGAGTGAAGTTCCCCAGGCCGCAGAATAGATCGAGCACCGCGTCGTCTGCAGCGGGCTGCAAATGCGCCACGGCAGCGCCGACCATCGACGCATTGATCTCGCGGTTGACCTGGATGAAATCAACCGGTCCAAATTCAATCGTCACGCTGCCTTCGTCCACCGCGTAGTTGAGCGGCGCATAGTCATCGCGCACTGGCCGCACGCTGTCGAGGCCCCCCGGTTGCAGAAAGATTTGCAAGCCGTGCTTCTCGCCGAAGGCCGCAATTTTCTGAAGATCCCCGGGCCCCGGCGGCTCGAGCACGCGAAACACCAGTGCGGTCGCATTGTCTCCGGCAGCCACTTCCACCTGCGGCAATTTCTCGCGAATGTCGAGCGTTTCGGCGAGCGCTGCCAGCTCCTCCGGCAGCCGCGCGAGCGGCGCCAGCAATATTTCGCAGCGCTTGATATCGGCGATATAGGGTTTTTCTCGCTCGCGAAAGCCCGCGAGCACGCGGCCCTTCTTGTGCACGTACTTGATCCCCAAACGCGCGCGCCGCCGATAAGCCCACTCGGGCCCCCGCAGCGGTTCCAGCACACGCACGGGCTGCACATTGCCGATGCGCTGTAGATTCTCCAGCAACTGGCGTTGTTTGGCCGCCAGCTGGGCGGTGGGGGAAAGATGCTGCAGCGAGCAGCCCCCGCAGACGCCAAAGTGCGCGCAACGCGGCACGACGCGATCAGGCGATGCGGCCAAAACTTCCACAAGCCCGGCTTCGTCCATGTGACGACGCCGCTTGTGAATGCGCAGGCGCACGCGCTCCGATGGCAAGGCGCCGTCGATGAACACGGCTTTGCCGTCGACTCGCGCCACGCCGCGACCGTCGTGCGCGAGATCGACGATGTCGGCCTCCTGAACGGCGCTTAAGTCTCGGGCCACGCTGCCGCGAATTCTTTGAGATGGGCCGCGCTCGACTCGCCCAGCAATTTGCGCACACGACCGACTTCGTGGGCGTGTTCGGCCGCGTTCAAGTGTCCGCGTATCAGCTGAAATCGCAGGTATATGAGGTAGGTGTTCAAGACGTCGGTCTCGCAGTAATCGCGGATCTTGGCCAAGCCGCCCTGCAAGAACGCGCCCCACACCTCCGAGCCATCCATGCCCAATTTTCCGGGGAAACCCAGCAACATCGCGATGTCCTGGAGGCTGGCGCGGCCGCGGCCCTGGAAGCCCGATAAAATGTCCATCAAATCCATGTGCCGCCAATGAAAGCGGCTCAAGTAATTGCTGTACCTGAAGCTCTGATCTGAATCCCCCATCTCCCAGTAGCGGGCAGCGGGCACGCTGTGCAGCAGACTTCGGTAATGCAGCACCGGCAGATCGAAGCCCGCGCCGTTCCACGACACCAAATCCGGCGTGTACTTCTCCAGGCCGTCGAAAAACCGTTCGATCAAATGCTTTTCCGACGACGACTCATCGCCCAGACTCCACACCTTCAGCGATTCCCGCGTGCGCATGACCACCGAGATGGCGACGATGCGCTGCTGTTCGTGCGACAGGAATTCGCTGCCGGTCTCCTGCCGGCGCTTGGTGAACATGATCTGCCCCACGTGTTCGTCGGAAAGATCGTGCAAGTCATAGAGACGTCTGCCCAAATCCGTATCGGGCACGGTCTCGATGTCGAACACCAGGGTATTCAAGAAGCGCGCCGCATGAGGATGGCGACGGCAACCACCAACCCGGCCTCGTCGGTCAGCGTTACATGACCCTCGCCTATCCCTAGACCATCGCGAACCTTGGCGCCGCGCTCTGAATAAATGACTTCCGGCTTGCCCCAGGAATTCTGCACGATGCCGACATCCCGAATCCACACGCCGTGCGCGAACCCCGTCCCCATGCCCTTGACGATGGCTTCCTTCGCGGCAAAGCGCATGGCGAGAAACCGCACCGGCCGCGCCGTGCGTTCGAGCTGCACGCGCTCTTCGGGCAGCAGCAAATGCCGCACGAAGCGCTCGCCGTGTTTTTGGTACACCCGTTCGACCCGGTCAACTTTTAAGACGTCGATGCCGATACCGAAAATCATCGGGATCAGGATCCGGCCCGGGCGCGGCGCATCAATTCCTTCATGTCGCGCACCGCCTTGGCCAATCCATCGAACACCGCCCGTGCCACGATGGCGTGACCGATATTCAGTTCGATGATTTGAGGGATGGCGGCGATCGGCTCGACATTGTGATAGTTAAGACCGTGACCCGCATTCACCGTCAGCCCCAACGAGGCCGCGAACTTGGCCGCCGTCCGCAGCCGCTCGAATTCCCGGGCGCGCGCGCCGCCTGCGGCTTCCGCATACGCACCGGTGTGCAACTCGATCACCGGTGCGCCCACACTGCGCGCCGCCTCGATCTGTCCCTCATTCGGATCGATGAATAAGGACACGCGGATCCCCGCACCGGCCAACGCGGCGACGGTTTCCTTGACTCGTGCGCTTTGTCCCACGACATCGAGGCCGCCCTCCGTGGTGACCTCCTGGCGCGACTCCGGCACCAAGCAGGCGTCCTGCGGCCGCACCTTCTGTGCGATCTTGACCATCTCCTCGGTCACCGCCATTTCGAGATTCATCCGGGTCTGCAGCGCATCGCGCATCGCCGTCACGTCGCGATCCTGAATGTGCCGGCGGTCTTCGCGCAGATGCAGGGTGATGCTGTCGGCGCCCGCCTCCTCCGCCACGAGTGCGGCATACAGGGGATCCGGATAGCGGGCCCGGCGCGCCTGGCGCAGCGTGGCCACGTGATCGATATTCACACCCAGTGCAATGTTGCCGTGAAGCGTGGGCTCCTTCACGGCCCCTCCCGGGCGCCTGTTTCCTGACGTAGCGGCTCCCGATGGCGCAGTGCCCGCATGACCTCGCGAGATTTCAGTGAGCGCCCATCCAGGCACACATCGATTGCGGCGCGCAGCACGCGTTTGGCGTCGCGCAGCGTACGGGCGTCCTCGAAGCTCTCTGCGTGCAGATCGGCGAGAGACTGGCCATAGACCGCGCCAGGCGCCTCGGCCACGCACAACTGCGGCCCGCTTTGCAGGGCAAATCGATAGTACTTGTCCTGTTGCACCGGCAGCCCATCGCCGGTCTGGGTCAATTCCAATCCGTAGCCCAATTCGTTCAGCAAGCGCTTTTCGAAGCGCCGCAACGTGGGCTCTTCGACCTCGCCGTGGCACAGTGCCTGGATGCAGGAGGCGTACGAGAAGAAAATCTCCGGGTGCGGATCGCGGCGCTCGGTCAGCTTCAACAGCAGCTCGTTCAAATAAAAGCCGCTCATGAGCCGTTCCGGCGCGAGATTCGTGATCAAACCGTCGGTTTCCGCCGTCACCAGAGGGCATGCCTCGGAGGTGCCGGACCAGGAAACCAACAGCCGTTGAAACGGCCGCAGTACCCCTTTAAGAGCCGATTTCGGGCCGCTGGCGCCGCGCGCGAACAGGGTGAGGCGCCCATATTCGGCAGTGAACACCTCCACGATTCGGCTGGTGTCCCGATAGGCGTACTGATGCAATACGTAGGCCGGTGCCAGCCATACGCGCCGCGTGCTCTTCACAACGTATCGTACCCAAATTGGCGCAAAGCCATCTCGCTGTCAGCCCAATTTTCCTTGACCTTGACCCAAAGCTCCAGATGCACGGAGCGTTGCCAGAGGTCATTGAGTTCGATGCGCGCCAGCCGGCCGATTTCCTTCAGACGCTCCCCACCCTGACCGATCACAATGGCTTTCTGGCCGGCACGCTCGACCCAAATGACCGCGTTGATCATAATTCGATTGTCTTCGTCCGCAAAGCGCTCGATCTGCACGTTGATGCCGTAGGGCAGCTCCTCGCGCAGCTTCAAGGTGAGCTTTTCACGCACGATTTCGGCGGCGTGAAAAGGCTCGTCGCGATCGGTCAGCACATCCGGAGCGAACAGCGGCGGCGATACCGGCAGCCGCGAACCGACCAGGTCCACCAACCGATTGAGATTGTCCGACTCCAGCGCCGAAATCGGAATGATTCCCGAGGCCGGCACCCGCGTGGTCATCTCTTCCAGGAAGGGCAGCAGCTTGTCTTTCGGGAACACGCG
>DASYIN010000069.1:0-3856 GCA_035997505.1 Steroidobacteraceae bacterium
CCATATTGATTGCTCTCGAGGGCATAGTCTTCACGAATCTTGCCAAGATTGATCGAATATTGAGACAGCCCGGCGGCCAGCAGCGTGGTGCTCGAGTAGAAGGATTGCGTCACTACTTGTTCGCGTCCCAGCGCATCGCGCACCACGACGCTGACATCGCCGGTGCCCGAGACGGTGGGCAGTCGATCGATGATGAAGGGTCCGGGCGGCAGCTGGCTGCTGGTCACCAACTGATTGTTGACGAAGACGTCCACCGTCGACGGCACGGTGGCGGTGCCCGAGGTGGCCATCAGCGGTGTCGTTAATAGATCGGGCCGCAGGCCGAAATTCCGGCTCCAGCGCACGCCGGCATAGCGCAATGCATTCCCCCAGCTGGCGCCATCGCTGATGGCGTCGCCCAAATTCAGCGTCTCGAGGGTGGCGGGAAAATCGCGCGTGAAGGTTGTATCCAATCTCACCAGTTGATTGTCGATGCCGCCGTAACGCGCGACGGCGGTGCTGGTCAGTACGCCGGCGCCGGCGAATACGCCGAGTTCCGCGAATGCACCGCCGGTGTTCTGTCCGTCGATTTGCTGTGCGGAGAGTTGATAATTGAGGAAAGCGCCCGGCGAGGCGGGCGTGATGTCTGGCGAGCGGCGGTCCGCCGCGCTCAAACGCGTCGTGTCCAGTGAGGTTGCCGGCGCGGTAATGATGGCGCGCAGCGACCCCTCGTCAATTCTGACCAAGCAGCCCGGGATGGCCCGCGGCTCGAAGAAGCGCCTGCCTTCGTGCATGTAAGGCGCCGTCGGCGGCAAGTGCAGACGTAGTCGCTGGAAATCGCTTTGTTCCAGGTACAGCTGTCCCTGCGCTCCACGCAATACCACCGTCATTTCCCCGGGTTCAGCCTCGCTCAAGGTCACTTCCAGTACAGCTTCCGTCAGTTCGGGCGGATCGGAGGCGGCCGCCCGGGCCGCAAGGCAGAGCATCAAGCACAGCAACCCGGAATATGTCTTAAGCGCGTAGCCAATTCGGATTAGCCTTGTCATGGGCGCGCGCCAATCAGCGGCTCTTAGAGATCGCTGGGTGCAACGTCGGCCGAAAAATCTCCTTGGTCGCTATGACCGCGAATCGGTATTGCGCCCTGTCTTTTCGCGTCTGCCGGCGGGGTCAAGGTCCAACTCATGCGGCTGCCCGGCAGCACATACTTGGACGTAATGCCTCGCAGCGGCATCAGCGAGCCTGGAAACTGTGCCTCGAAGTCCGTTATCTGCAAATGTCCGCTGCCGCTATTGGTTGCGGCGAGCTCGAGTTGACCATTGGGCAGCCAACGCGATTGCCACGCCAGATCGGCATTCGGCTTGCCGTGCGCGGGAGCCACAAACACGGGAATGCTCAGGCGCAGCGCGACGCGCAAGCCGGTGAAATCCTGCGGTGCTGCCTGCGGCACTTCCTCGAAAATCACCCGGTAGGTCAATTCTTGCGAAGGATCCGGCTCGCGCCGCAAGGCGACTCGAATGATTTGCTGACCATTGGCTGGTATCTGCAATACCGGCGGCGTGGCCAACAGCTCGCGCGTGTCGTCGAGCTGCTCCGCGCCGTTGCTCTGCGACCAACGCACGACCCGGACTTGCACTACGACGGGCCTGTCGTCGGCGTTCATGATCGTGAGCGCTTCGGTGCGGTGGCCGCCGGCGAGCTGCGCGCGAATCGGCGAAATATTGAAGGTACTCGCGCGCGCCGGCGCGGCGATTGCCGCGGCGATCAGCAGCGAAGCAAAGAGCGTTCGCATATCCTTAGTAGGTAACGGTGACGGTGATGGTGTCGGTGTAATTTCCCGGAACCGCGGCCTGGTTGGTCGCGTTATCCGGCAGTTGACCGAACACCGTGACCGTATTGGCCGTTGCAACCCCGGCGCCGGTGCCGGCGACGGTTTTGCTGGTGCCCGAGCCGTCGCCAAAAACCTGCGCGAAGGCGGCAGTGGTGAACACGTTGTACTGCAGCGTGTTGGCACCAGAGCCCATCAAGCGCTGCGCGATCGTGCCGCCCGTGGTGGTGCCGCCATTCAGTGCAATCGTGTAGGGCGTGTTCTTGGTGCACTTGACGCTGATGGTGCTGTTGTTCGCGATGACGCCGCCGCCCGGCGTGTAGGGACTGAAGGCGAGCGTCGTGGCGGTCGCAGAGCACGTAGCCTGCACCGTCGCCGTCACCGCAAAGGTCGTCGTGGTGGTTGCAGAATTCGCGACGCCTGCCAGCATCGCACCTAAGATCAGCGTCATTGCTTGAATCTTGCGCATGGAATCCTCGAGTTTTTTGAAATCGATCAGGTGTGGCGGTGGCGGCTCAAGGCCGCCGCCGCACCACATTCATCAATAAGTGACCATGACCGTAATCGTGTCGCTGTAGCTGCCCGGCACCGCCGCTTGGTTTGTGGCGCTATCGGGCAACTGGCCGAAGACCTGCACGGTGTTGGCAGTCGCAACCCCCAAACCCGTGCCCCCGATGGTGCCGGTGCCGCCGGTGCCGTCACCGAAGATCGTCGCCAGCGCGGCCGTCGTATACAGGTTGTATTGCAAAGTGTTGGCGCCAGAGCCCATCAGTCGCTGCGCGAAGGCATCACCCGTGGTCGACCCCGCATTGAGCGCGACTGTGAAGGGTGTGTTCTTGGTGCACTTGACGCTGATGGAGGTATTGCCGATCTGCGCGCCGCCGCCCGGCGTGTAGTTGGGGAATGCCAAAGTCGCGGCCGTTGCGGAGCAAGTCGACTGCACCGTCGCAGTCACCGCAAACGTCGTGGTGGTTGTGGCAGCTTGTGCAATGCCCGCAGCCATTACTCCGGTTGCGAGGGTTGCCGTGAGAATCTTGTGCATGAATGCTCCTAAATTGCCGTGTGACATCATTGCCGGGAATCCCCGAGTGCGGCTATTTTTGCTGGATACCCTTAATCCGTTGTGACCCTGCTCTCAGATCGGTCAGCTGACGCTCAAGTTTTGCGGCAATCTGCCGGGCCCATCTCAATTTGCGGGCACAGGGATGAGGGTGGCGCTGCGCCGGCAGGCGTCCAAGCACGCCTATTGTGTGAAGCAATTCCGTATTTGCGCGGACGGTGCTAGGATCTTAAGAGTCGTTCTTAAGGTATTGCCTTGCCAAGATTCAAGCACCGCCATGGGTTTCACGTCGCGCTGATCGCAGCGCTGGCGCTGATATTCGCGCAAGTGGGCGCGATGGCGCACGCCTATTCGCACGTGCCTGAGAGCACTTCGCTTTCCGCACAACAAGCCAAGCTCGGAATTCATGATCTTTGCAAAGACTGCCTGAACTTCGCACCGTTGCTCTCGGCGGCCGGTGCTCCTACCGCGTTGCCCTTTGCCCTTCCGCAGGTCTGCAGCCTTGCTACGCAAGCGCAGATCGCCTGTTTGGTCGAACTCAAGTCTCGACTCGCCTTTCGTTCCCGCGCTCCGCCCGTCACGCCCTAAATCCCAGAGAAGATTTTTTCAGCTGCTGAAAATCAGCGGCTTAAGGCTTTTGGCGTGGAGTTTTTGAATCATGTTCAATTTCAAACCCTTAAGGGCGCCCGTGGCGCTCGTGTTATTTCCCCTATTCTGTGTTCCGCGCGCGCAAGGCGATGAGACGGAGAGTGCGACCCCTGCTGTCGATGAAGTGGTTGTGATCGCGCAGCGGCTGAACGAGGCGCGCAACGGCATCCAGACTCAAACCGGCGCTTCAACCTATACGATCAATGAAGCGGCCATTGGTGCTCAGCCGGGCGGCGACAATCAGTTGCTGAACCAGGTGATCATGCAAGCGCCCGAGGTTGCGCAGGATTCCTTCGGTCAATTTCACGTTCGCGGCGAACATAATGGATTGCAATACCGTCTCA
>DASYIN010000070.1:0-23619 GCA_035997505.1 Steroidobacteraceae bacterium
GGTCGTGCCGCTCGAGCCGTTGAGCACGTTCAAGCCGTTGAACGTGGTCTGCTGCGCAATCTGCGAGATTTCCGCAATCTGCTGCTGCACTTGGTTGTTGAGAGCAGCGCGATCCGAGGCGCTGTTCGAACCGTTGGCCGATTCGACCGCCAGGGTACGAATGCTCTGCAGGTTGTTGACGATGGTGTTCAAAGCACCCGCAGTGGTCTGGGCCTCCGAGACGGCATCATTCGCATTTCGCACGGCCTGATTGGTGCCGTTGATCTGCGTGGTGAATTGTTGACTGATCGCGAGGCCGGCGGCATCGTCGGAGGCGCTGTTGATGCGCAAACCCGATGACAGACGCTGCAGGGACTGCGACAACTGCGCTTGCGAACCCGACAGGTTGTTCTGCGCGTTCAGCGAAGCGATATTGCTATTTAGAACTAGTGACATTGATGACTCCTGAAAGTTTAACCACCGGCCCCTCTTAGGCCCTATGTGTTCACTTCACCCACCTAGGGCGGACCGGTGACACATTCAAAGTCTTTATCGGACCGTTGCGGGGGTTCTTTAGCCGGCATCGCCGTTCTAGAGAGGGGTTTTGCTTGCGCCAAGTCGCAAAATTCGCGAGTCGAATTTGACAGTGCGAAACCGCCTGAGCCCAGGCGGCCAGCGCTCCCCGCACCCCTCTTATCGGCGGCAAAAGGGCAAAGAGCAGGCCGTTTGGAGTACAATCCCGGCCCGTCCCGCCACCGTCGAAATAGCGTGAAATCCGTCAAACGCAAAAGCCCCAAGGTGGGCTTTGTCAGCCTTGGCTGTCCCAAAGCACTGGTCGATTCCGAGCGCATCCTGACCCGCCTGCGTGCGGAGGGGTACGAGGTGGCGCCGAGCTATTCCGCGGCGGACCTCGTGGTAGTTAACACTTGCGGTTTTATCGATGCCGCGGTGGATGAGTCGTTGGACGCCATCGGCGAAGCCCTGGCCGAGAATGGCAAGGTGATCGTCACGGGGTGCCTTGGCGCCCAGCCGCAGAAGATTCTCGATCGCCATCCGCAGGTGCTCAAGATCACCGGTCCGCAGCGCTACGAGGAAGTGGTCGCTGCGGTGCACCAATACCTGCCGCCCAAGCACGAGCCCTTCGTCGACCTGGTTCCCGCGCAAGGCATCAAGCTGACGCCGCGGCACTATGCTTACTTAAAGATCTCCGAGGGCTGCAATCATCGCTGCAGCTTCTGCATCATTCCTTCCATGCGCGGCGACCTGGTTAGCCGGCCGGTCGGCGAAGTGCTGCGCGAAGCCGAGCAACTGGCGCGCGCCGGCGTGAAGGAAATCCTGGTGATTTCCCAGGACACGAGCGCGTACGGCGTCGATTTGAAATATGCCGCGCAGCCCTGGCGCGATGTGCAGCGCCGCGCACGCTTTTACGACCTCGCTGCCGCGCTGGGTGAATTGGGCGTCTGGATTCGGCTGCACTACGTGTACCCCTATCCGCACGTCGATCAAGTCATCGAACTCATGGCCGCGGGCAAGGTACTGCCGTATCTGGACATCCCCTTCCAGCATGCCAGCGCGCGGATTTTGAAATTGATGAAGCGCCCCGCCGCGGCGGAGAACACGCTGGAGCGCATCGCCGCGTGGCGCCGCATAGTCCCCGACATCACCATTCGCAGCACCTTTATCGTGGGCTTCCCCGGTGAAACCGAACAGGACTTCGAGGAGCTGCTCGACTGGCTGCGCGTGGCGCAGCTCGATCGCGTCGGCTGCTTCGAGTACTCGCCGGTGGAAGGCGCGGCGGCCAATGCTTTGAAGCAAACGCCGGTTCCGCCTGAGCTGAAAGCCGAACGACGCGCGCGATTCATGGAGCAGGCGGCCGAGATCAGCGCCCGGCGCCTCAAGCAGAAGATCGGGCGAAAGATGCAGGTCCTCATTGATCGCATCGACCGCGACGCCGGCGTCGCCATCGCGCGCTCCGCGAGCGACGCTCCGGAGATTGACGGCACTGTACGTATTGCGGGCGCGGGCAGCGCCGCAGCTCTCCTAAAGGTGGGCTCCTTGGTCGACGTGCAGATCACCGGCGCGAGCGATTATGACCTTGAAGCCCGTTTGATTGGCCCTATTCATTGATGTCGTAACTTGGGTGCGCAGCACCCCCCATTCGGAGGCACGCCTTGGAAATTTCTGCAGACAGAGTCGTCACGATTCACTACACCCTCAAGGACGATGCCGGGACGGTCATCGATAGCTCGGCGGGCGGCGAGCCCCTGGCCTACATTCAAGGACACGGCAACCTGGTCTCCGGCCTCGAGAAGGCGCTCGAGGGCAAGCCGGACGGCGCCAACGTCGCGGTGTCCGTGACGCCGGAAGAAGGCTACGGCAAGCATGAGCCGGAATTGATTCAACGAGTGCCGAAGCGCACGTTGCAGGGCTCGGGCGAAGTGCGAAAAGGCATGCAATTCCAGGCCCGGACAGAAGACGGCATGCGCCTCTTTACGGTGACCGGCATCATGGGCGACATGGTGACGCTCGACGGCAATCATCCCCTCGCCGACAAGACTCTCCATTTCGATGTGCAGATTGTCGGCGTGCGCGAAGCAACCACGGAAGAATTGGAGCACGGCCACGTGCATGGCGCCGGCGGCCATCACCACTAGACCTCGGCACTGTGAATCTGAGCGGCTTGAATGACCGAGGCCTTGCATGATGAACGCTCAATCTCACGCTGCTGGACGATAGGTCTCGAATGGCCACCCGCCGGTAGCGCCGGCATGTGATGTTGATCGGTTTAGTTCTCGTCAGCGAGGGCGAGCGCTACACCAAGCGGTCAAAATCACAGTGCCGCTAAGGATGGATTCCTACAGAAATTTGAACAGCGACAGGCCCTGGGTGAGCGTATAGGCCTGCAGCGCCGCGCTCAACGTGGTGTTCTGCTGGGTGAGCGTGGTGAGCGCGCTGGCGTAGTCCAGCCCCTGCAGGTTGCTGATGGACTGCTGCAATTGCGTTTGCTGACTGGTCGCGACCGACTGCTGTGTCGTGATCGAATTCATCCGCCCGCCGATGGTGGCGCGCACGTCCGAGGTCTTGTTCAGGGCCTGATCGAGATTATTGATCGCGCTGTTGATTGAATTGTTCAGCGCGGTGGAGGACGCTCCCGAGGTAATCCCGGCTTGCAGCGAGCTGACCAGATTGTGCACGGTGGTGAACATGCTTTGATTGACGCTCGGCGCGAGCGTGAAAGAATCGCCCGCGGCCGGCGTCCCGCTCAAAGTCACCTGCACTCCGTTGAACGCAATCGTGCCGCCATCGGTGTACGTGCCGGTGGTCACGACCGTCGCGCCTTCGGTCACCTGGTAGGTGCCCGGAGCAGTGAAGCTGATCGCATAGGTACCGCCGTCATAGGCGGCCGGATTCGATACCGTGGTTGCGCCGACAATGCCGGATCCGGTGTTGCCCGCCGCCGTGGCCACCGCGAATGTGCCATTGCCGGTTTTGATCTGATTGAAAACCGTATCGCCATTGTCGCCGTCGGCGACCGTCTGGCCTGCCGCGATCTGCACCTGGCGCTGCCCCTGGTCGCCGTTATAGGTGGCTCCCGCGGCGCCCAAGGTGAAGGGCTGTGTCTGCGAGGCGAAGCCGCCGAAAATGTATTCCCCGTTGCCATTCGTCGTATTGGCAAGCGCCAGCAAGCTGTTCTGGATTTGCACCGCCTGGGTCGCAATGGCGTTCAAATTCGAGTTCGACAATATGCCGCTATTGGCTTGCAGAGCCAGGGTGCGCAGCGCCTGAAGCTGCGTCTGCACCTGCGACAGTGCGTTGTCCTCGGTACTCAAATTCGTTTGCGCGCTGGTCGCGTTGGTGCCGTATTGCTGGCTTTGCGCCAAGGCTTGCTTGTAGTTGTTCACGCTGCCCGCGCCCACAGGATTTTGCGACGCCGTCGTGAAGCTCAGGTTGCTCGACATCTGATTCTGGGTCTGGTTGATGCCGGATTGCAGCTGATTGATCGCGTTGAGAAACTGCGTTTGATTGAGGAATTGTGTGACACGCATGGATGCAGTTTCCTAGGTTTGGTTGACCGCGGCGATCAAGCTTGCGAACAGACTGTTGCCGATGCTCAAAGCCTGAGCCGCCGCCTGATAGGCCTGTTGCCATTGCAGGAGACTCGCCGCTTCTTCATCAAGATTCACGCCGCTGGTCGACTGCACGCTGGACAACGCCTGCGCATTCACCGCTGACTGGGCTGATTGCGCGGTGTTGATCTGCTGAGCCTGGCTGCCCAAGCCAGTGATCAGGGCGCTGACGCCGCCGGTAATGCTGGTCGTGCCGTTTTGCAGCACGCCGACATTTTGTGAATTCGCCGCGATCAGGGCGTTGCGATTATCGCCGGTTCCTCCCGCATTGCTGGCGATAGCGAAGGTATCGCCGGCCGCCGGCGCGCCGCTGATCTGCACCTCCCAGCCATTCACGGCGATGTTGCCGCCGCTGGTGTAGGCGTTGGGTGCACCACCGTTGATCGTATAGGTGGTCGGGCTCGTGAAGGCGATCGTGACCGGAGAGAGCAAATTCGGATTGGTGGAGTCGAGCACCTTGCCGGAACTGATCGCGGCCGCGCCGGTGTTCGAACCCGTCGCCGTCGTCTTGATCGCCCCCGCGGCGGCAATTTGCGACGGATTCGTTAGCACCACTCTCAGGCTGCCGGCCGCGGTCGCGGTCGGCTGAACAAGAAATTGATCGCCGTTCGCCGGGGCGCCCGACAGCACAATGGAGACTCCCGCGGAGGTGTACGGGCTGGCCACCGTGCCCGCGCCGGCGGGTGTCACGCTGGTGCCGTCGCTGGTGTTGGTGAGCTTCGGCACACCGCCGACAAATGACAGCACATAGTCGTTCGCGGTCAGCGCTCCTATTCCAGCCGGGTTCACGGTCACGCTCGCCGTCACGGCGTCCGTGTTCCTCGCGGAGCCCGTGGCGAGCGGTGTCCCCACCGCAAAGATGGGCGCGCCCAGATTGCCGCTCAGGTCCAGGCCCTGCGCCTGCTGTGAATTGACCGTTTGCGACAAGCCCGTGGCGATCTGCCCCAACTGATTCAAGGCAGGATTGATGATCTGAGTGCGCGCCGACAACAAGCCGCCCAGATCGCCTGAGGTGATGTTGTTGCTGATGATCGCGCTGCTCGCGGAATTGCTGATTTCCAGCTGCGTCGCATTGAATGGGTTGGCGACGGTGGTCAACGCGGTGACCTGGCCCTGCAAGACCAGCGGCTGTCCATTGCCGACGAACACGTTTACCGCGCCGCTGGGATCCGTGGTCGTGCTGATGCCGACCAATTGCGACAGATTGGAGATCAATTGATCGCGCTGGTCGAGCAGTTCGTTGGGCGGCTGGCCGCCGTCCTGGGCCGTGCCCGTCACGATCTGATTGTTGAGTGTCGAGATCGCCTTGGCGATGGAATTGATCTGCGTCACGTCCGCCGTGATGCGTGAATTCACATCGCCGTTCAGCGAGTTGAGCTCGCCGCTGGCGGTCTGAAAGGCGCTCGCCACGCTTTGCGCCTGCCCGATCAGCGCCTGGCGCGATGCGGTGGATGTCGGGTTATTCGCCACGTCGGAAAAGGCGCCGTAGAAGTTCTGCAGCGCCGTGCTCAAGCCGCCGATCGTGGTGCCGAACAAATTGTCGATCTGACTGCTGTAATTCTGCAGCGCGTTGAGCTGGCCCAGCGTGCTTTGCGATGTGTTCAGCTGATTGGCGGCTGCCTGACTGAACGCGCGGCTGATTCCGGAGACCACGACGCCGGCACCCACCGTCGCTGAGCCGTTGGCCTGCGGTATGGCTTCGGTGAGATTTACGGTTTCACGGTCGTAGCCGGGCGTGCTGGCGTTCGCAACGTTATTGCTGACGACGTTGATGGCCTGCTGAAACGCCTGCAGCGCCGAGACACTGATTCCAAAAACATCTGACACATGCTTCTCCAGTCCTGTACGCCAATATCGGCAACAGGACGGCTTTCTATAATGCTGCGACGCGGACGGAGAGCGCCGACGTTAGGGTCTCGCTGCGCAGAATTTGACTTAACTTGTTCCCGTATTCCGGATCGGTCGCATAGCCGGATTTGCCCAGGCTGGCGACGTAGGCGTTGACATCGCGTCCGGCGGCGATCACGTCCCGATAACGCGGCGAATTCTTCAGTAAGTTCGCGAAATCATTGATACTTTCTTCCACTGAAGCGTAGGCGCGAAAGCTCGTGCGGCGTGGCGTGGCGACACCGTTGACGACTTCCATGGTGTCCGCGGTCGCTCGCGCTCCGCTCCACTCGTCTCCGGCCTTGATCCCGAATAGGTTGTGGCTGGGCGAGCCGTCGGCATTGCGGGGCATGCGCTGGCCCCAGCCGGTCTCGAGCGCCGCCTGGGCGAGCATCCCGGACGGGTCCACGCCCAAGCCTTGGGCAGCCCGACGAATGGACGGCATGACGCGATTCACGAACTCGGCCGGCGTGTGCGCGATCGCGGCGGTCGGCAAGGACGGAACGGCCGGAGCGCTTTCGCCCCCGCCGAGTTTGAGGGCACCCGCAGCGGACTTGCCGCCCAACTGCCGCTTGAGCAGGCGCGCTATCCCTAAGTCGGCGTGCTGGCTGATGCTCAATGCCACCTGCTTGTCGAACATGTCGTGATACATGCCCATTTCATTGCTGTCGGCTTCCTCGGCGGCGGTCGCATCGCGCATGCTCTTCAGCATCATTTGCAGAAACAGCGCTTCGACCTGCTGGGCGACCGCATTGATGGCCTGCGGCGAATTCGGATCCCGTTTCAGGGCCGCCAATCCGTTGACATCCGTATAAGTGCTCGCGGCAGACAGGTCCGCCGGCGCTTCGTTGAGCGCGGGCATGCTTCCGGTGATGGGCAGCAGAGTCGTCATTTAAATGATCACCAGCTCGGCCTGCAGGGCGCCGGCTTCTCGCAAGGCTTCCAGAATGGCGACCAGATCGCCGGGCGCGGCACCCACATCGTTAACAGCGCGCACGATTTGATCGAGTTCCACGCCGGGCTTGAACAGGAACATGCGGCTCGAGCCTTGGTCCACCTTGATGGTCGAATTGTTGAGCACCACGGTTTGTCCCAGCTTGGACAGCGGATTCGGCTGGCTGACGGTCTGCTCTTCTTTAATGGTGACCGACAACGAGCCATGCGATACGGCTGCGGGCATCACGATGACGTGGCTGCTGATGACGACGGTGCCGGTGCGCGAATTGATGATCACCTTGGCGGACGCGGCGCCGGGTTCGACTTCAAGATTCTCGACCATCGACAGAAACGCCACGCGCTGCGTGAGATCAATCGGCGCGCGGACCTTGATTGAACCGCCGTCCATGATGGAGGCGACGCCGTCGCCCATGCCCTTGTTGACGCTCGCCACCAAGCGCGTCGCCGTAGTGAAGTCGGGGTCGTTCAAGTTGAACGTGACCGAATCTCCCTGCGCAATCTGCGAGGCCACGGCGCGTTCCACGGTGGCGCCATTCGGAATGCGGCCGGAGCTAGGTACATTGACGGTGAGCTTCGAGCCGTCGGTGCCCTCGACGCCAAAGCCTGAGACGATGAGATTCCCCTGCGCGATCGCGTAGATCTGTCCGTCAAGTCCATGCAGAGGCGTGACAAGCAGTGAGCCGCCGCGAAGACTCTTGGCGTTCGCAATCGAGTTCACCGTGATGTCGATGGTTTGGCCCGGTTTGACGAACGGCGGCAACACCGCATGGACCGCGACTGCGGCCACGTTCTTGAGCTGCGGCGTGACGTTTGCCGGCACCGTAATGCCGAGCTGCGCCAGCATGTTATTGAGCGACTGCACCGTGAAGGGCGCCTGACTGGTTTGATCGCCCGTGCTGTCGAGACCGACGACCAGTCCGTAGCCCACCAGCTGGTTGGTGCGGACTCCCTGGATCTGCGCCATGTCCTTGATGCGCTCGGCCACCGCCTGCGGCGCGGTAAGGACGGCGAACAGCGCGGCCAAACACACCTTGATGAGATTTCTTGAGCGCATGGTCAGTATGGCGCGAACACGGAGTTGAAGAAGCGGGCGAGCCAACCCATGCTGTTTGAACTGTTGATGACGCCCTTGCCCGAGTAGCTGATGTGCGCATCCGCGACCTTGTCGGAAGTGACAGTGTTGTCGGTCGCGATATCAGCGCGGCGCACCACCCCCGACACATGCACGAATTCATCGCCTTGATTGAGCTTCAGGGTCTTGTCGCCCTGAATCACGAGATTGCCGTTGGACTGCACTTCCATCACCGTGACGGTCAGGCTGCCCGCCAGACTGTTCGCCTGCGTACTCGAGCCTTCGCCGTCGAAACTATCCGCGCCGTTCAGCGTGGTGGTGAAAATCGGAACGCCGGATGCCGTGATGGTCCTGCCGAAAACCGTCGGCCCGGTGTTGTTCACGGCCGTGGTCTTGGCGGTCTTGGTCGAGGCGCTCTTGCTGGCGCTGGTGGTCTCCGTCAGGCGAATGGTCAAGACATCGCCGACGCGGCGCGCCTTCAAGTCCGCGAACAATTCGATTTGCTGGCCGGCTTGATAAATCGCGCCGTCGGTGCGTGGCGTCGGCGGCGGCAGCACGCGCGCGACCACCGGATCCGGCTTCGGCGGCTTATGCGGTATCAGGCCGCATGCCGAGACCGCGCAACACAAAAGAATTGCGGCTATGCGGATCATGTCAGATTGGTCGTCAAGAATTGCAGCATCTGATCGGTGGTGCTGATGGCCTTGGAATTCATTTCGTAGGAGCGTTGGCACTCGATCATGGAAACCAGCTCGGTCACCGAGTTCACATTCGAGGTTTCGAGGGCGCCCTGGGTGAGGGTGCCCAAGCCGTTGGTGCCCGCGGTGCCGACCTGCGGCGAGCCGCTGGCCGCGGACTCCACCAGCAAGTTGTTGCCCGTGGGCTGCAAGCCTTCCACATTTATGAAGTCGGCCAATTGAATTTGGCCCACTTGAGTGCCTTTGGCGTTGGTGGCGGAGGTCACCGTCACGATGCCATCGTTGCCGATGGTCACGGACTGCGTGCCTGCGGGAATATTGATCGCCGGCTGCAGAGCGTAGCCGCTGGCGGTGACCACGTTGCCCTGGTTGTCGAGCGCGAAGCTGCCGTCGCGCGTGTAGGCGATGGTGCCGTCCGGCATCGTGATCTGCAGGAACCCGCGGCCATTCACGGACATGTCCAACGAGCCGCTGGTCTGCAGCACGCTGCCCTGGGTGTAATCCTTTTCCGTGGCGACGATGCGCACCCCGGTGCCCAAGGTCAGTCCCGTGGACAGCTGCGTGTTCTGCGTGCTCTGCGCGCCGACCTGCCGGATGTTTTGGTACATGAGGTCCTGGAACGCGGCGCGGCCCGCCTTGTATCCCGTGGTGTTGGTGTTCGCCAGGTTGTTGGCGATCACCGCCATGCGGGTGTTTTGCGCGTCGAGACCGGTCTTTGCGGCCCATAGTGCGAGATTCATTGGATATTTCCTTTCGCGTTACGAGGTCAACATCATCTTTTCCGCACTTTGTTCATCAGTGTCGGTGGAGTTGATGCTCTTGATCTGAAATTCGTACATGCGCTGCAGCTCGATCATGCTGATCAGCGATTGCGCCGCATTGACATTGCTGGACTCCAGCATCCCGGGCGTTACCGAGACGGTGTCGTCGGCTTTCGCCTTGCCGCCGGCCTTCAGGCGCAACAAACCGTCATCGCCCTTTTGCAGCGTGGCGGTCGGCGGATTGACGAGTTTGATGCGATCGACCTGTGTGACCGCGAACGGCGCGGAGCCCTGCGGCACGACGGACACCGTGCCGTCGCTGCCAATGCTCACGTTCGTCGATGGCGGTATCACCAGAGGCCCGCTTTCGGTCAGCACCGGCAAGCCGCTGGCGGTGGTGACGGCGCCGACGGGCGAGACACGCAGATCGCCGGCACGCGTGTAGGCTTCCTGTCCATCCAGGCCCCGAACCGCAATGAAGCCATTGCCGTTCACCGCGATGTCGAGATCACGTCCGGTGTTCTCCATGGTGCCGGCCGAGAAATCCGTGCCGGCGTCGCCGGCCACGGCGTTGACTCGCGTGGCATAGCCCGGTCCGTAGATCGGCTCGCTGTCGAAGGACACCGCGTCCGCGCGGAACCCGATGGTGCTGATATTGGCGATGTTGTGGTTGTTCACGGCCTGCGCTTGCATGATCTGCTTCGCGCCGGTCATCGCCACGTAGAGTCCTCTGTCCATGATTAATGCGAGATGTTAATGACGGTTTGGGAGAGCTGATTCGCCGTGGTGATGACCTGCGCATTGGCCTGGAAGGCGCGCTGCGCGGTGATCATGTTCACCAGTTCCGTGGTCAGATCGACGTTCGAGGCTTCGAGCGCTCCTGATTGGATCGAACCGAAGCCGGCTGATCCCGCCGTGCCCGAGATATGCGTGCCGGAAGTGAAGGTTTCGGCCCAGTTGGTGTTGCCCAACTGTTTCAAGCCCTGAGGATCCGGGAAATTCGCCAGCGCCAGCTGTCCAAGCTGCGTCGAGCGGCCGTTGGTATACACCGCCGACACAACACCCGTGGGGTCGATCGACACTGTGCTCAACTGGCCGGTGGCGAAACCGTTCTGGATGATCGACGTCACCCCGAAACCGCCGCCGAACTGCGTGGTCTGCGCGAAGTTGAACGTCATGTTCATTGCCGCCGCCCCGTCGGCCGGCGCGAATCCCGGGAAATTCAACGCGCCGCTGGCCGGAGGCGTGACTGCGCCGGTGTTGGAAAACGTCAGCTGATTCGTGGTCGCATTCAGAACGCCGTTCACCGTCATGTTCACGTTCCACACGCCTGGTGCAGCCGTCTGCGAGAAGAAGAACGTGGCTGGAAACGAATTGCCCAGCGAATCGTAGACGGTGGTCGACGTGGATTGGTTGTAGGTCGCCGGATTGGTCGGATCGAACGGCGCCACCGCGGGCGGCGTCGAACCGGCGGGCAGGTTCAGAATCACGGTACCTGCGGTGGTGGCCAACGGCGTGCTTTGCGCAGTCTGCAAATTCAGGTTCGACAGCGCGCCGGTATTGAATCCGCCGGTGGCGGTAGGCGGATACACCTGCAGCGCCTGACCCGTGGCGGTCACGACATCGCCGGCCTTGTTTTCGGAAAATTGCCCGTTGCGCGTGTAGACGATGCCGCTGCTGGGATCATTCAAAGTGAAGAAACCGTCGCCGCTGATGGCCAGGTCGAGGTTCGATCCCGAAGTGCTGATATTGCCCTGGGTGAACTGCTGCGCCGTGGTCGCCAGGCGCACGCCCTCGCCGACCGCGGAGGTGTTGAGGTTCACGGCGCCGGCCGCGAATACATCGGCGAATTCGGCGCGAGACTCCTTGAATCCGATCGTGTCCGCATTTGCGACATTGTTCGCGGTCACGTCCAAATCGGAACTCGCCGCGGTCAATCCCGATAACGCTATGCTGAAAGAAGCCATTGTTTACTCCTCGATGAATTAGTTGGAGATCTGCTGGACGCTGCTGAACGGCACGCTGCCGATTCCCGCCACGTTCAAAGTCAGTCCCGTTGATCCCGCACCCATGCTGACGCTCTCCACCGTGCCGTTAACCAGCGTGGTCGCCGCGTTGCCGGAACCCGCGCCCGCGTATTGCGCGGTGAGCGTGTAGGTTCCCGGCGGAGCCTGCGATCCGCTGTTGGTGTTGCCGTTCCAAGAGAAGCTCGTCATGCCCGCCGACTGCGCGCCCAGGTTGATCTGACTCACCAGCGCGCCGCTGGCGTCGCTGATGTTGAGCACCACCTGCGAGGTGGTCTGCGGAATATTGATGGCGCCCGTTACCGGCGCCCCGGCCGTCAAAGTCGCGGTGCTGCTGGCGACCAGAGCTTGGTGGCCCAGGAGCGACGACGCTTGCAGCGCCTGGCCCGAGCTCAGCGAGTTCGACAGGGTGCTGAAGGAAGTGTTGAGCGCCGAGATGCCCTGCACTTCGCTCAACGAGGCGAGCTGCTGCAGGAAAGTATTGCTGTCCACCGGACTCGTGGGATCCTGATTCTTCAATTGCGCCAGCATGAGCGTCAGGAAATCCGTGCCGCCCAATGTCGTGCCACTGGTCGCGGGCGTCGAACCCGAACCGCCGGTGCCGCCCGTGCCATTGGTGCCGTTGGTTCCGTTGGTGCCAGTACCCGTGCCCGCGGGCGGCGTGGTGGCGTGTGTTCCGTTAATTAACATTGGTGCTTACCCTTCTCGCCTAGTGGCCCATCGCAATGGTTTTGAGCAGTAAATCCCGCGCCGTATTGATCGCGTCCACATTGGTCGCGAACGTGCGGTTGGCTGAGATCATGTTGGTCATCTCTTCGATCGAATTGACGTTCGAACTGAAGACGTAGCCATCTTTGTTCGCCGCGGGGTTTTCCGGCTGATAGCGCATCAAGGGCGGCGCGGTGCTTTCGACCACCCCGAGGACCCGCACGCCGACGCCCGCATCTTCTTGATCGAAGCTCGCCGCGGAATTGTCCATCATGGTTTGAAACACCGGATGGCGCGCGCGATAGATCTTGCTGGGATCCCCGTTGACGCTTTCGGCATTGGCCAGGTTGCTCGCCGTCGTGTTGAGGCGGATCGTCTCGGCATTTAGCGCGCTGCCGGCGGTATTGAATACGTTGAACAGAGACATGTTCTCTCCTTAAGGCTGCTACTGGCCGTTGATGGCCAGCATCAGCTCCGCAATTCTTCCGTTGATGAAACCCAGGCTCGCCTGGTAGCGCACGTTGTTCTCCGCAAAGGCCGCCTGCTCCACCGGCATTTCCACGGTGTTGCCGTCGAGCGAGGCTTGAAACGGATTGCGGTACTTCAGGTCGGCGGAGGGTGTCGATGGATCGTTCAACATGATGTGAGCGCCGTCGGTGACAGACATCGGCAGTGGCGCGGCATCGCTTTTGCTGAGCACGGCACTGAAATCGATGTCGCGCGCTTTGTAATTCGGCGTATCGGCGTTGGCGAGATTCGTCGCCAATATTCCGACGCGTTGCCCGTGCAGCAGCAGCGCTTGCTCATGGATTCCGAAAATGCTCTCGAACATGCGATTGACTCCTCTGGCTTGGTAGTAGCAAGAGGTGTGCCAACCGATAAACCGGAGCAGCAGGCGATCCAAACGAAGATTCAGCCGCAGGAAACGCCCCAGGCTGCCGATTTGGCGGGGCTGACGGCGGCCGGCGGCAAGATCTTGCCGCTTGGGCACGGCCGTAGGGCGAGGCGGCAATGTCGCGGCGGCCGCCTGACCGAACGCTGGCACGGCGCTTGCTTAACTTATGGGTACTATGCGAATTGCGCCAAAATTTCGTCGCGCCCTCATTATCTATAGTGCGTTCGCCGCATTGGCGCTGCCCGCGCTGGTCGCGGCGGAAATCTCCAATCCGCAGGACATTGCCCAGCTCGAAGCCCTGGCCAAGTCGGAAGCGGCACTGCAATTTCCGAAGCTCACCGACCGTCAGCGCTTTTTGGTGGGCCCAATCGAACCGCATTTGCAGTTCGAGAAGTGCCATCGTCCCGTCAGCCCAGTGGTCGCGTCGCCCCAGCATATGAAAGATCGGGTGATGATCGAGCTGCGCTGCCAGGATCCGAAGCCCTGGCACCTGTATGTGCCCGTCAGAATCGTCGGCACCTCACCGGTGGCCGTCGCCGTACATGCCATTGTCGCGGGAACGATGCTCAAAACCAGCGACCTCAAGCTCGAGGAGCACGATATCTCCGAGCTGCCATTGGGCTTCCTGGATGATCCGGCCATTGCCGTGGGGTTGACCGCCAGCCGGCCGATCCCAGGAGGGGCCTATATTACGAATCAGCAGCTGGTGGCGGCAAAAGCGGTGCAGCGCGGTCAATCGGTGACCTTGCTGGCGGACGCCGGCGGAATCAGTGTACGCATGGCGGGCAAGGCCTTGAGCGATGGCCTGATGAATCAGAGGGTTAGAGTACAGAATCTGTCATCTGGCAAGATTGTCGAGGGAATCGCCCGATCCGAGCAGGTAGTCGAAATTATTTTGCAGTAGCCCTTCAGTGATCCACGTCACAGCCGATAAAGTTGATGGCGGGTGGTATTGGGCGAATCGTTAAAGTTCATCCATACCCTGACGATAACAATGCATGGGCAGCGTTGCGGCCCCAGGAGATTTCGGTGACCGACAAAATCAGTGGAATATCAACGGCGGAACCGGTCGCGAAGCCTGCGGGCTCGGGCAGCAACGGCGTTGTAACTGACAAGTCGCAGAGCGAAGGCTCTGCGCCGGCCGCAGCGGCGCAGACCGGAGATCATGTCACGCTGACCCACTCCGCGCGCTCTTTGCAGAAGATCGAAGAAGCCGTCGCCAGGACCCCGGTCGTGAATGCCGGCAAAGTGGCCTCTGTTAAGCAGGCCATCAGCTCAGGCACTTACAAAATCGACGCAGGTCGAATCGCCGGCAAGCTGCTGCAGTACGAGCGCGGTCTGAAGTAGCCCCATGATTCCGGATGCCCGCCGCCGTCTCGAAGATTTACTGGATCGCGAGGTCGAGCTTGCGCGGATTCTGGCCGCCACTCTGGCGGACGAAAAGACCGCCCTGACGGGCGACTCGCCCGAGGCAGTCGAGAAGAAGGCCGCCGAAAAAATCCGCGTGCTCGAGACCATTGAGAAACTCGAGGTCGAACGCCGCGCCTTGTGCGCGAGTCCCGCAAGTCCGGGAATTGCCGCCACGGTTGTCGAGCGCTGGCGCAATCTCATGGAACTCATGGCCGGCTGCCGCACCGCAAATGAAATCAATGGCCACATCATCAACGTGCGCCAGCATCAGATCCGTCAGTTGGTCGACATCGTGCGGGGCGGCCCGTCGCTCACCTACGATCCGCACGGCAAAAACTTCGCCAAGGCGCTGCGCGCCATAGCCCGAGCCTGAATTTATGCTAGTTCTCAGCCGCCGAGCCGATGAATCTATCGTCATACAACCCGCGGAGGGTGTCGACGCGAACATGACCATGGCGGAATTGTTTGCCAACGGACCGATTCAGATCACCCTGCTCGGTGGAACAGGGCGGCGCGTCAAAATGGGCATCGAGGCTCCCGAGCAGCTCGCCATTCGGCGCAAAGACGTCGCCTAGCCTCGCCTTAAAATTCTTGACCGCGCTGCGGTCGAATTTTACTTATTGGAAGAGCGGCTGACCATATCTCTGGCATTCCATTCACCCCTTCGCTATCGCGATGGCGATGTGCATAATGGGTCTCCTAAGAATAACTCAATGAGAGATCGTACGGATGGAGCGTCGATTGCACACCCGCCACCGCGCGCGCACCACTGTGTACGTGGTGATGTCCGGCCGCAAAAGCCGAATCTGCAAAGCCAAAAATTTGAGCGCGAACGGCGTGTTCGTTGAGACCGAAAATCTAGGGTTGCGCAAAGGCCAGCAAGTGCAGCTGGCGTTCGCGATTAACTTAGGTTTGGTCACCAAGATTCATCGCCGCACGGCGATCGTGGCGCATGTCACTCGCGGCGGCACCGGCCTGATGATGGAGCAGTTCGCGGGACGCTGAACTTGACACATCCTGTAAACTGACAGGATGCCACCCTTTGATCCTCCCCGCTCGGATGCAATCCGCATCCGCGGCGCCCGCCAGAACAATCTTAAAAATCTCGACCTCGATCTGCCGCTCAACGAGCTGATCGTGGTCACGGGCGTCAGCGGATCCGGTAAATCCTCGCTGGTTTTCGACACCTTGTATGCCGAGGGCCAGCGCCGCTACGTCGAAACATTTTCGCCCTACGCGCGGCAATTCTTGGATCGCATGGACAAGCCGCAGGTCGACCGGATCGAGGGGATACCGCCGTCGATTGCCATCGATCAGACCAATCCCGTGCGCACCTCGCGCTCCACCGTCGGCACCATGACGGAGCTCAACGACCATTTGAAATTGTTGTTTGCGCGCGCCGCGGTTTTGCACTGCCGCGCCTGCGGCAGGACGGTGCGGCGCGACTCCCCCGCCAGCATTCAAGAGCACTTGAGCGCACTCGCCCGCGAGCACGGCGACCCGCCGCTGCTGCTGACCTTTCCGGTGCCGATCCCAAAGAACTTCTCCGAGACTGAAATCAAGGGTTTGCTGTCCGCCCAGGGCTACACGCGGATTCATGAGAAGCGCGGCGACACGCTGCAGGTGATTCAAGATCGCCTTCGTTGGTCCTCGGCCGATCCTGCGCGAGCCGGCGATGCCATCGAAGCGGCGCTCAAAGTCGGTCAAGGCCGCATCGACGTCTATCCGCAGCCGGCCGGGGGTGATCCTGGAAAACCGTGGCGATTTTCCACGGGACTGCATTGCCCGGATTGCGACATCAATTACAAGGAGCCGAGCCCCAGCACCTTCAGCTTCAATTCTCCCATTGGCGCCTGCGATACCTGCCGCGGCTTCGGCCGCAGCATCGGCGTCGACTATGGCTTGGTCATCCCCGATGCCGCCTTGAGTCTTCGCGCCGGTGCCATCAAGCCTTGGCAGACCGAATCGTACAAAGAATGCCAGACGGATCTGATGCGTTTCGCCCGCAAGCGGGGCATCCCGGTCGACACCGCATGGGGCGAGCTGACCGACGCGCAGCTTGCGTGGGTGATCGATGGCGAAGGCGAATGGACCAAGAACGTTTGGTACGGCGTACGGCGTTTCTTCGCATGGCTCGAAACCAAAGCCTACAAAATGCACATCCGTGTGCTGCTGTCGCGCTACCGCTCCTACACCGAATGCGGGGCCTGTCGCGGCGCCCGCCTCAAACCCGACGCCTTGCTGTGGCGGGTCGGAAATCCCGGCCTGAACATCCGCGATTTGATGTTGCTGTCGATCGATGACACCAGCAAATTCTTTGCCGCGCTTGAATTGCCGGCGCTCCTCGATGAAGCCACCGAGTTGTTGCTGCGGGAGATTCGCGCGCGCCTCAAATATCTGACCGACGTAGGCCTCGGATATTTGAACCTCGACCGCCAATCGCGCACCTTGTCCGGCGGCGAAGTGCAGCGCATCAACCTCACCACGGCGCTCGGGACTTCGCTGGTCAATACGCTGTTCGTGCTCGATGAACCATCGATTGGATTGCATCCTCGCGACGTTGAACGCATCGTCGGCGTCATGCGCCGGCTGCGCGATGCGGGCAACACCCTGGTCGTGGTTGAGCATGACCCGAAGGTGATTCAAGCGGCGGACAAGGTGCTGGATATCGGGCCCGGACCGGGGGAACACGGCGGCGAGATCGTCTTTTACGGACCGCTGCGCGAGCTGCCGCTCGCGCAAGGATCATTGACAGGCGACTATTTATTTCGCCGCAAGCGCGTTGAGATTCCCCGCGCCTTGTTGCCGGGCGCGGCGCGCACCGCAGGCAGTTTGCATCTCGAGGGCGTCACCGAACACAATCTCAAGAACATCGACGTCGCCTTTCCGCTCGCGCGCCTGGTCTGCGTGACCGGCGTCAGCGGCTCCGGCAAATCGACGCTGGTGCACGACGTGCTGTATCCGGCACTGCTGCGCGCCAAAGGCAAGCCGACGGAAAATCCGGGGATGCACCGCGCGCTCGAGGGCGCGGAGCTGATCGACGGCGTGGTCATGGTGGATCAGAGCCGCATTGGCCGCACCACCCGCTCCAATCCGGCCAGCTACGTCGGTGCATTCGACGCCATCCGCGATTTATTCGCGCGTCTGCCTGAGGCGCGCGAGCGTAAGTACACCGCCGGAACCTTCAGCTTCAATGCCGGCAACGGGCGCTGCCCGGCGTGCGGCGGCAACGGATTCGAGCACGTTGAAATGCAATTTCTGTCCGATGTGTATCTGCGCTGCCCCGATTGCGACGGCCGCCGTTATCGAGTCGACGTGCTCGATGTCAAGTTATCGCGGGGCTCATTCGCACCGAAGAGCATTGCCGACGTTCTGGATTTGACTGTCTCCGAGGCGCTGATCTTTTTTTCCGCGGACAGCGAGGTGTGCCTGCGCCTGGGTCCTCTCGCCGAAGTCGGACTCGACTATCTGCGCCTGGGTCAACCCGTGCCGACCCTATCCGGCGGCGAGGCGCAACGCCTGAAGCTCGCCGGTCATTTGGCGGACAGCGCAGTGCGGCTGCAGCCGCGCAAGAAGGCTGCGCGTGGTACGGACAAGGCCGAATCACGCCGCGGCTCGCTGTTCCTGTTCGATGAACCGACCACCGGCCTGCACTTTGACGATGTTGCCAAGCTGCTGCGCGCATTCCGGCGGCTCATCGACGCCGGCCACTCGCTGCTCGTCATCGAGCACAATCTCGACGTCATTCGCGCCGCCGACTGGGTCATCGATTTGGGACCGGAGGGCGGTGCAGGGGGCGGCCGCATCGTCGGGGTCGGTACGCCCGCCGACCTGACCCGCCTCCCCGCCTCGCATACCGGACGCGCGCTCATCGAGGAAGAGAATTCAAGTTCGAGCGTGCACGACTCCGGCACACTGCGCTATGCCAGCGCCGCAGTGCCGCGGCCGCAGGTGCCGTCGGCGATCGAGATCCATGGCGCCCGGGAGCACAATCTAAAGAACGTCGACGTGAGCCTGAAGCTCAATCAATTCACCGTCATTACCGGGGTCTCCGGCAGCGGCAAGAGCACGCTGGCATTCGACATTCTGTTTGCCGAGGGCCAGCGGCGCTATCTCGAGTCCTTGAACGCCTACGCCCGGCAGTTCGTGCAGCCGGCCTCCCGTCCGGACGTCGATGCCATATTCGGCATTCCGCCAACCGTGGCGATCGAACAACGCACCAGCCGCGGCGGCCATAAGAGCACCGTGGCCACGCTCACGGAAATTTATCACTTCCTCCGGCTGCTCTTCGTCAAGCTGGGAGTGCAACACTGTCCTCAATGCGCAGTCCGCATCGAGCCTCAATCCGCCGACGCCATCGCCGCGCGCCTGCTCCAGGAATATCGCGGCAAGCACATCACCCTGCTGTCGCCGCTGGTCGTGGCGCGCAAGGGCTTGTACACGGCGCTCGCCAAGTGGGCGCGCGGCAAGGGGTTCGAGCAATTGCAGGTCGACGGCGGCTTGATCCCGACGAAGAAGTGGCCGCGGCTCGACCGCTTCGTCGAACACAACATCGAACTGCCGGTGGCGAATCTCAAGGTCAGCGCGGCAGCCGAGCCGGCTTTGCGCGAGCAGCTGGACTTGGCGCTGCAGCACGGCCGCGGCGTGGTGCATGTGCAGACGCAAGCCGACTCAGCGTCCGCAGCCGCCGTTTTTTCAACCAAGCGCGCCTGTCCGAACTGCGGCACCGGATTCCCAGAGCTCGATCCGCGGCTGTTTTCCTTCAATTCAAAGCACGGCTGGTGCAAGAGCTGTTTTGGCACCGGGCTGCAATTGCCGCAGTTCGACGCCGAGCAAAGCGGCGAGGAGTCGACCTGGCGCGAAGACGCGGATGCGCCTCTCGAGGCCTGCCCGCAGTGTGCGGGCCAACGCCTGAATCCGGTCGCGCTCAGCGTACTGTTTCGCGGCCAGTCGATTGCGGCGCTTGCGAATTTGCCGGTAAAGGAATTTTCAGCTGAGCTCGCGAAACTGAAATTGGTGGGCCGAGAGCGCGACATCGCCCGCGACCTGTTGACTGAGCTCATGGCGCGCACCACCTTTCTCTGCGACGTGGGCTTGGGCTATCTGCAGCTGAATCGCGCGGCGCCGACCTTGTCCGGCGGCGAAGCGCAGCGTATTCGTCTCGCCGCGCAACTGGGATCCAATCTGCAGGGGGTCTGTTATGTGCTGGATGAACCCACCATCGGCCTGCACCCGCGCGACAACATCACGCTGCTCAATACCTTGGATCGACTGCGGGCCAAGGGCAACACTCTGGTCGTTGTCGAACACGACGAGGAGACGATACGGCGAGCCGATCATGTGATCGATCTTGGGCCCGGCGCCGGCACGCGCGGCGGCGAGTTGGTGGCGCAAGGCACTGCCCTGGAACTGGCGCATATGCGCAATTCCGCAACCGGCCGATGTCTTGCGGCGCCGCTGCTGCATTCAAGGTCCCGTCGCCGTCCCGTCGATCGCGATACGTCCATGATCGAGGTCAGCGGCGCAGCTTTACATAACCTTCGCGAGGTGAATGCGCGCATTCCGCGCGGCCGGCTCACGGTGATCACCGGCGTCTCAGGGTCAGGCAAATCGTCGCTGGCGCGCGATGTGCTGCTGAATAACCTAAAGCGCTTACTGGTGCGCCCCAGCCGCGCACAGCGTGCGCGCAAGACCGACGTGGTGCTGCAGGGCTGCGATGCCATCCTCGGCTGGCAATCGATCAGCCGCGTGCTGGAGGTCGATCAGACGCCCATCGGCAAGACGCCGCGCTCCTGCCCCGCCACCTATATCGGCTTCTGGGACTCCATTCGCCGGCTCTACGCGGATACCACCGATGCACGCATCCGCGGGTTCACCGCCAGCCGTTTTTCGTTCAACACCGCAGGTGGGCGCTGCGAGGCCTGCGAAGGCCAGGGGATGCAGCGCATCGAGATGAGCTTCCTGCCGGATGTGCAGGTGCTTTGCGACGTCTGTGACGGCAAGCGCTTCAATCCCGAAACGCTGAGCATTCTGTTCAAGGGTAAGAGCATCGGCGACATCCTGGCGATGAGCGTCGAGGACGCGTTGCCGTTCTTTGCGGCGCAGCGCAGCGTCCATCATCCGTTGAGCCTGCTCGCCGACGTGGGATTGGGATACTTGAGCCTCGGCCAGCCCAGCCCGACTTTGTCGGGAGGTGAAAGTCAGCGCATCAAGTTGGTCACCGAGCTTGCCAAGGTGCGCACCGACGAGCTGGGACAGGACATCGCGCGCCGCGAGGGACAACACACGCTCTACGTGCTCGACGAGCCCACGGTGGGCCTGCACATGGCCGATGTCGAGAAGCTATTGCGGGTATTGCATCGTCTGGTCGATACCGGCAATACCTTGGTTGTTATCGAGCACAATCTCGACATTATGGCGGAAGCGGATTGGATCATCGACCTGGGTCCCGAAGGCGGTTCGGGCGGAGGGCAGGTCGTCGCGCAGGGCTCGCCCGAGGCGATCGCCCGCAAGCCCAACAAGAGTCATACCGCCAAAATCCTCGGCGAGTTTCTCGAGCAACGCGGCGTCGCTTGAGTCTTAGGGCCTCAGGCGCAATCGGCCAATTTGTCGTCCTCTTCTTCCGAGTCTGAGGAAAACAAAGCGCTATCCGCAGCGATCTTCCTGCCCATGAGGGCGATCTTGTCCCATTCGCCTTCTTCCAGGCGGTCCCGCTCACGCGCGAGCTTTTGCACCACTTCGAGAAAAGCGTGGCGATTGGCGGCGGCCGCGGCGTAGTAGGTTTCCAGCAACTTCATGCGCAAATCGCCGCGGTCGGGTTCGCGTTCAACCGCCTTCTTCAGAACATCAACCAGATTGGTGCGCCGCTCTTTGACGACGACGCGCTCGTGCAGCACGCTCGGCATGTGCACATGCTGAGCCGTCAGATCGAGATCCACCAGGTTGAAATCCAGTCTGGTCGTGTCGACGTGCAGCGCTTCGGCACTGACCATGACCGTTGCGGCTTCGTCGGAAATCGCGGATTCGGCGGAGTCGGATTCGTCTGCAGTTGCGGCTTCGTCGGCAGCGGCGACGGCTGCGGCTTGCAGCGCATGCGCATTCAGGTTGACCGTGGCGGCAGGCAGGTTCGCCGTGTCGCCGCTCGCAGCCGCGTACTCGGCGGCAAGAATCGCGGTCTCGCCGGAAAGATCGAGCGTGTCTTCGTAGGCCGCCCGCAGTTCATCCTCGTTGACAGTCAGCACATGCCTGGGCGGAGCAGACACCTCCGTATTCATAGCCGCCGAAATCGGTTCGCCAGCGTTTGCTTCTGACTCATCGTCCACGGGGTTCCGCGCTGCGCTCAATTCAAGTTGCCATAAGGGCCGCGGCATGGTGCGCAGCGTCTCACGCGGCGCCGGCTCCTCGGCAATCACCTGTTGCGTGGCAGGTTTGGAAGTTTCATCCACTGCGGGCGCGCCGGCGGCCAGGGTCGAGTTGGCGACATTGATCTTTGGCGTCGGGCGGCTCCGCTTGAGGAAGATCGCGCCCAGAGCGCCAGCCAATAAGGCCAAGCCTCCGATCAAGGACGTGAGCAACCACTGGCGCGGGGCGGGCGCCGCAGCGACCGGCTCGTTGACCGCTTGTTCGGCGTATCTGACCTGGGCCTGCACACCGAGCAATTTGTCGTGCTCGCGTTCCAATTGACCTTGTATATCGTGAAGGCCCTGTTCAAGAGACTGGACGCGCAGATTGAGAGCCGCTGTTTCCTCAGCGCCAGCGTCCGCCTTGGCAGCGGTGCGCGACGCATCGGCAGATGTCGAAGCGGTTGCGGCAACCGGCGCTCGCACCGCCGCAGCCGCGGTGCGCGCTTTTTGCGGTGAAGCGCGCCAGGCCGCCATCTGTGAACGAATTTCGCGGGTGGCATCTTCCTTGGGTATGGTGGAGATGTCTGCGGCCGAGGGTATCGTAAGCACGGCACCCAGACGCAGGCGGTTGATGTTGCCCTCGAATGCGTGCGGATTGGCCCGAAAAATCGCCAACATCGTTTTCTTGATATCGGAATCGGAGCGCGCGCCAACGCGCCAAGCGACGCCACGGAGCGTTGCTTTCGCGCCGATTTTTACATGAGTGGTGGCGCGCGTCGTGCTCGCTGGAGACGCCGAAGCCTCGGGAGAAGCGATCGGAGCGGCTGCCGGCGCCGGCAGGGCGAGCGTCGCGGGCGGCGCCACGGGCAGCGCCACGGGCGAATGGACGGCCGCGGCCATTTGAGTCGCGGCGGGGAAGCCAGCTGGATCCAGCAGCAGCGAATACTGGCGAATGACTTCGCCATTGTGCCAGCGAAGATCAACCAGCAGGTTGACGACAGGCTCGGTGAATGAATCGGTTGAGCGGATGACCAGCACGGGCTTTCCCTTCACATCGTGCGATACCTTAAACGTCGTCGATGCGAGGAAGGCAGGAAGTTCGGCACCGAATCGCCGAAATGTATCCTTGTTGGCAATCGACGCGGTCAGGCTGGACAGTTCTTCAGCCGTCGCGCCGATGATGTCGATGTCCGCTGCGAGCGGCTCGTTCAGAGCGGAGTTCACATGAATCTCGCCCAACCCCAACGCGTTAGCTGCGCCTGGCAGCGAAAGCGCCATCATCAAGACCAACGGGTTTTGCCCGCGCGACATCTTATGCTCCAAGGTACTCGAATCACCTCAACGCCTTAGGTTTAGGCGCTACTGGGGCAAATGTTATGCGACCGAATCCTGTGGTGATACAAGCGATTGCCAGGACTCCGACGCAGTTCACGCATGTTTTTGCAATGCGGCACGTGCACCCATACCTGTGCCCCTGCGCAGGGCCCCTTGGCGTGGGACTCCGGCGGGGGAGCAGTTTTAGAGCCTAGTTTGGTTCCATCAGTTCGATGCGATTGCCGAACGGATCGTCGACGTAGATACGATGATAGCCGGCGAGCGGCTCATCTTCCTTCAACGCATATCCTGACGCCCTGAGCTTTTCCTGAAGCTCACGAAGGTCCGCAACCAGCAAGGCCACATGAGCCTTACGCGCCGGTCTGAAGTCGGCTTCCACGCCCAAGTGAATCTTCAGAACGCCGCGCTCAAACCAGCAGCCGC
>DASYIN010000071.1:0-23670 GCA_035997505.1 Steroidobacteraceae bacterium
CCAACCGACGCAATGCGGATGCCGAGCAGCTCGCACGGCTTTCCGAATCGCTGACCACCACGGTTGTGGCCGTCGATGCGACCTGCCCGGTTCCCACGATCACGTTCCCGGCGACCGACATTCAAACCCGTGTCGCCGTCAAACGCCTTCTCGAGTGCCTTTCGGCAGCCGATCCGGAAGAGCCGACCGCGTCGACCTTGATCGCGGAGCTGGCTGCCGTGAAAAATGACACTGCCCTCGCCAAGATCATCGCTCGGGCGGCGGATTTGGTGCGCGATCGCAGCGATGCGCTGCTGCGCGAACGGCTGCAGACCGCCGCGATCCTCGAGGAGGTGACCAAACGCCTGGAGGAAATGGCAAGTTATTTATCGGACGCGAATCACGCCACGCGCACACACTTCGAGGACACGCAAACTTACAACGAAACCGTCATGTCCCAGGTACGCGAGCTGAGCGACGAAGTCGGCAGCGCGACGGAACTCGGGCTCCTGCAGTCCTTGGTGAATGCGCGCCTCGAGCGCGTCGCGGAGCATGTCGGCAACTTTCGTGCGCGCGAGGAATTTCGCCTGTTGGAGGTCAACAGCCGTGCTGAACGAATGCGCAAACGCATCGCGGAATTGGAGCGGGAGACCGGCGACCTGCATTCGAGATTGGACAATGAAAAACAGGGCGCACGCATCGATCCTTTGACCGGCATTGCAAATCGCAAGTCATTCGAAGAGCGGATCGCGCAGGTCATCGCGCAATCGCCGGGCACCGACGTTGCAGTGGTCATGCTGCTGTGGGACCTCGACAACTTCAAGGCCATCAACGACAGCTACGGCCACCGCGCGGGAGACCGCGTCCTGCAAAGCGTGGCGGCATGCTTCATGGCGGCCGTGCGCGGAAACGACTTCGTCGCACGCATCGGCGGCGAGGAATTCGTGATGCTGTTGAGCGGCACAAAGATCTCCCAAGCCACGCTGATCGCCAATCAGGTGCGCTCCGCCGTAGAGGCCCTGCGCTTTCATTTTCGAGGCACCCCCGTCAGAGTCACCGTGTCCTGCGGACTCACCGAGTTGCAGCAGAACGATCCCGCAGAGGCCGCCTTTGATCGTGCCGATGCCGCCCTGTATCGCGCCAAGCAGACCGGTAAGAACCTGTGCGTGGCGGCCTAAACGAGCGTCTGGCCGCCTAGTTAACAGATATTTAACGCATTTATTGGAATTCCGGCACTGATTTTCCGCGCGGCGTCGATAGAATCAGTTCCTAGCCGACGTTTCTTCACCTTTCTTGATTCCACTGATTGAGGTCTGGGAAGGACGAGAATGTCCATTGAATAGTGCATCGCAGCATCCCGGGTAAGCGTTACCGACCATGAGCAGCGTTTCGAAAACAGTACTCAGCGAAGCCGCCATTGGCGTTCCCGTGGGAACCGCCGGCGCGATCGCAACCTCGCGCACGGCCTCGCGGGTTCGCGCATGGATGCTCACCGCGGTGCTGTTCCTCGTGCCGCTGGTGGCTTATTGGCCGGCCACATTCCACGACTATGGCCTGCGTGACGACTATTCCAACCTGCGCGAAGCGCATGAGGAAGTCGGCAAAGTCTTGCAGTTCTGTGCCTCGCATGCCCGCCCCATTTACGGCTGGCTGCTGCAAGCCACGTACGGACAGACCAGTTCCGTGGAAAATCTGCAGTGGTTGCGCTTCGTTGCCGCGCTGCTTCTCGGCGCAATCTCGTTGGTGAGCTTCCGCGGGTTGCGAGCCGTGGGCTGGTCGATCAACACCAGCCTGTGTTTCGCGGTGCTGATCAGCCTTGTGCCCTCCGCGCAAGTCATTGCAGGTTGGGCTGTCGGCTGGCCGTACGCCGCCACGGCGTTGCTCGCCATTGCGGCTTTCTTTACGGTCGAAGGCACTCTGACATTGGGGTTGAGGGGTGGCGTCGGGCGTGCCGTGAGCCAAGCCTCGGTGGCGCTGGGTCTCCTGGTGGTGAGCACGCTGATCTATCAGCCGAGCGCGTTATTTTATCTCGTACCGCTGGCCGGCGCCTTGATCGCGCAACGGCAACGCAACCTCGTGCAGGCGGCGCGCTGGGTTGGAATCCATCTCGGATTTGTCGCAGGCTCGCTGGGACTGGCGTATTGCTCGATGTCGCTGTTGTACGGCGCACATATTTTCGTCAAGTCGGGCCGAATCGCATTTGAATCGCACTGGGGGGATAAAATCGGCTGGTTCCTGCAGGAGCCGCTGCCCAACGCCTTGAGCCTGTTCGTACTGAATGACAACCATCATCGCGACCACGCTTTGTACTTCGGCTGCGCGGCTCTCGTGGGCGCCATTCTGCTGGCGGGTGCCTATGTCGAGTGGCGCCGGCATGGCCTGCAGCGCGGCGTCATCTGGCTGTCGGGATTGCTTGGCCTGCCCGTGTTCGCCTTTGCGGTAAGCATGCTCGCCTCGGAGCGCTACGCCACGTATCGCACGATCCTCGCAATGACCGGCGTCCTGTTGTGCTTCCTGGTCGCATCGATCAGCGCGCTAACGCAGAACTGGAGTGCAAACGCGCGCCGCGCGACGGCAATGCTCGCAATCGCGACGGCGTTCTTCACGGCCCAGCACCATGCGTATGCGCTGATCGCCGTGCCTCAGGGCAATGAATGGCAGCTGGTCGTGGCCGGCGCAAAACAGGTCCACTTGAATGGCGGCCGGCCGCGCATATTCGCGATTGCCTCCACACCCTCGGACAAATCCACTGCGACGATCTACCACGATGAATTTGGTTCGCTGTCGTCGAATTCCGAATGGGTGCCGCGCGAAATGTTCAAGCGGGCGATGCATGACCTGCACCCCAATGTGCCCAATCTGGATTCACGTTATGAATTTGCCACCGGCCCGGTACTGCCCGCTGGGCAGCGCTATGACGTGATCATCGACCTGCATCGCCTGCGCGGGTTCTTCGTCAACAACTAAAACCGCCGCGGCCGCCGCCGCTCTCCATAACATCCGCAGCCATGCTAGCTTGGATGCATGATCAGCGATCCGCTGCTTTGGATTTTTGCCGCTCTCGGCGCCTTCATGGTCGGCGTTTCGAAGGCCGGCATCACCGGCCTCAGCATTCTCTCGATTGCGCTGTTCAATCACGTATTTGCGAGCAGCAAGCAGGCCAGCGGCTTGGTGCTGCCGCTGCTGATATTCGGGGACTTCGTCGCAGTCTTCTCCTATCGCAAGCACACCCAGTGGCACTATCTGTGGCGCCTCTTTCCGTGGACGGCTGCCGGTGTCGTGCTGGGCTATTTCACCCTCGGCCGAATATCCGATCACACCGCGCGCGTCATGATCGGCTGGATCATTGTTTCGCTGGCGGCCTTGAGCTTTTGGCGTCGCCAGACATCTGCGCCTAACGATGAGGCCGCGATATTTCATTGGTCGGTCGGCGCCGTCATCGGTGTGACCGCAGGTTTCATCACCTTGGTCGCCAATGCCGCCGGTCCCCTGATGGCGATTTATCTGGTCGCGATGCGTCTGCCCAAAATGGAATACGTCGGCACCGCGGCCGTATTCTTCATGCTCCTGAACCTCTTCAAGGTGCCGTTCATGGTGGATCTTGGGCTGATCACGGTGCAAAGTTTCAGCTTCAATCTCGCTTTGGCGCCGGCGGTGCTGCTCGGCGCGCTGGCCGGGCGCTGGCTCTTGAAACGCGTCAATCAGAACCTGTTCGAGCAATTGGTGTTGCTATTAAGTGCGATTGGGGGAATTCTGTTGATCCTATAAACAGGGCACGCGGGGAGAAGGTAGATGTATGGAGGCGGAATAGGCGGTCTGATTGTTTTAATCGCCGACGTCTGGGCGATCGTGAACATTTTTCAAAGCGGCGCCGATACCGGCAGCAAGGTGCTGTGGACGGTGATCGTGATCCTGCTGCCCGTCCTGGGCTTTATTCTCTGGTTTTTCTTCGGCCCGAAAACCGCTAGAGCCTAGCGCCTTGATCCGCGCGCGCGCCGGCAGCGCGGCGCCGACCAGGCGCAAGAAGCATCGCGGCTTCATAGCAACTGTCGCGTAAGGCAGCATCGCTGCTTGCGAGCAGGCGATCCAATACCCCTGGAGCGCTCGCAGCCGGAATTGCCGCGAGACTGCCGAGTTGCGCCACGGTCATTTCCAGTGCGGTCTGCAAGGCATCCGCGGCGCTCTCGGTGCCGGCGGCCAGTACATCCCGATCCAATAACCGCAGATCATTGAGGAGCGCGGCCAATTGACGCTTGGAGCGGTCTATCGCTTCGAGGCTGCGTGGACTGAGCGCGCGCTTCAGCACGGCAACATCTTGCCGCGCACTGCCCAGCACGCGATCGAGACGATCAAGCCACTCTATCCAGAACAGAGGATTGTGCATGCGCCTTCCCTTGAGCTGCCGACCGAGGATGCCTGCGAGGCATTTATTATTTCAAGCAAGACTACCCTGCCGGCAATCGGGTCGCTACCATTACATTCGCCGCGGTGCGGTTCACCCTGCCAATCTGCCTGTTTGCATATACAGGATTGCAATGCGCCCCAGAGATCATGACCGTCATAGACTCGGAACGGCCGGTTGGCTGCGCGCCTCGGTGCTCGGCGCCAATGACGGTATTGTTTCAACCTCCAGCCTGCTGTTGGGACTTGCCGCCGCAAACGCCACCCATGCGACGCTCCTGTTGAGCGGCAGCGCGGGCTTGGTCGCGGGCGCCATGTCCATGGCGGCGGGTGAGTACGTCTCCGTCCATTCGCAAGCCGACACGGAAAATGCGGCGCTGGCGCAGGAGCGTGCTGAGCTGCGGGAGGATTTCGCCGGAGAGCGCCGCGAACTGAAGGACATCTACATACGCCGCGGGGTCGATTCCGCGCTGGCGGGCGAAGTTGCGGACCAACTTATGGCGCACGACGCCCTGGGCTCGCATGCGCGCGATGAGTTGGGCATATCGCCCAGTTCAAGTGCACGGCCATTGCAGGCCGCCCTGGCTTCGGCCGGCAGTTTTTCGCTTGGCGCCGCCCTGCCGGTGGCAGTCGTGCTGATCGCTCCTGCGCAATACTTGATCGCGGCCATCGCCGGCGCCTGCCTCGCCTGCCTGCTGTTCCTCGGCGGTTGGTCCGCACGGGTCGGCGGTGCCAATGTTCGCACCGGAGCGCTTCGCGTGGCTTTTTGGAGCGCACTGGCAATGGCCGTAACCACTGCCGTGGGTGCGGCGGTGGGCCGACTGTGAACGACGCGCTGCTTAGCGTGGCGCAAATGAATGAGGCCGATCGCCTGACGATGGCGGCCGGAACGCCGGGCGTGCTGCTCATGCAACGCGCGGGCGAAGCCGTGGCGCACGAGATCGAACGCCGCTTTACGCCGCGGCCCGTGAGCGTGCTGTGTGGACCGGGCAACAACGGCGGCGATGGTTTCGTGGTGGCTGCCAAGTTGGCGCAATCCGGTTGGCCCGTGCGTGTCGCCCTGCTCGGCAACATCGAAGCGCTTGGCGCCGATGCGCAACAACATGCGCGCCGTTGGCGGGGGAATGTCGAACCGCTCGCGCCCGGGATCATTGAGAATGCCGAGCTGGTGGTAGATGCATTATTTGGTTCGGGCTTGAGCCGGCACTTGGCGGCGCAGGTCGCAGGCTTGCTGGCCTATGCGTCGCGACGCGGCGTTCCGATGATCGCGGTCGACATACCAAGCGGCGTCGCAGGCGACAGCGGCGAGAACTGGGGCGCTGCGGCGGCGGTTTGCACCGTGACCTTTGAGCGCAAAAAGCCGGGGCATTTGCTGTTGCCGGGCAGAAACCTGTGCGGCGCCGTCGTGGTTGCCGAGATCGGCATACCGCCGGCCCTGCTGAATTCCGTAGGCATCGATACCTGGGAGAACACGCCCGCATTGTGGCGTACGAAACTGCCGCAATTGCAGGCGGCCGGGAATAAATACAGCCGTGGCCACGCCTTGCTTTACGGCGGCTACCCGATGACGGGTGCCGCACGCCTGGCCGCGCGCGCCGCCGCGCGCAGCGGAGCCGGCTTGACGACGATTGCTGTTCCGGAACAGGCCTTTGCCATCTACGCCTCGTCGCTCACCAGCATCATCGCGCATCCGCTTAGCGGAGATCAGGACCTGTCCCGGCTGCTGGAGGATCGCCGCTACTCGGCATTTTTGATCGGCCCCGGCGCGGGTGTGGGCGATGCGACGCGTGCTCGAGCGCTTGCCATGCTGGCGACAGGCAAGTCGGTCGTGCTCGACGCGGATGCCATCAGCGTATTCGCATCGCGCCCGGACGATTTGTTTCAAGCCATTCGCGGGCCGTGCGTGCTTACGCCTCACGAGGGCGAATTCAGCCGCATCTTCGACGCCGCGGGCGACAAGCTCACGCGCGCTCGCCGCGCGGCGCGGCGCAGCGGCGCCGTCGTCGTATTGAAAGGCGCCGACACCGTCATCGCCGCGCCCGACGGCCGCGCCGCCATCAACAGCAACGCGCCATCGACGCTGGCGACGGCGGGTTCCGGCGACGTTCTCGGCGGCATCATCTTGGGACTGCTGACCCAGGGTATGGACGCGTTTCCCGCTGCCGCCGCGGCGGTCTGGATGCATGGCGATGCCGCCTCCGAATTTGGCGCAGGCCTTCTGGCCGAGGACTTGCCCGATCTGCTGCCGTCGGTCCTGCGCCGCTTGCAGCAATTTGGCTAGCGCATGAGTACCTGGCTTCCGCCGATCAGCCTCCACTCGCTCGCCATCGCTGTGAGCATTCTGGCCTACGTACTGACCGCCCGCGCCGAGCGTGAGCGCGAACGGCGGCCGCCATCCATCGCCATCGCCTGGGTCTTGGGGATGATTGCCCTGCCGTATCTGGTGTTGCCCATGTACTTGCTGTTTGGACGGCGCAAACTGCAGCGCAAGGTATTGCCGCGCTCATCGGCGAGATGCAATGCAGGACACTGGGCGCAGGATCTCATCCAGAGTTTCGGCTTGCCGCCATGTTCCCGGGCACGCATCAGCCTGCATCAGGACGGGGACGAATCGGCCGCTGCATTGTTCTCCACCATGTCGGGCGCGCAGTCGCGGCTGGACATTTGTACGTATATTTTGGGCGATGACGATTTTGGCCGCAAAGCCATGCAACACATGATGGAGCGCGCGCGCAGCGGCGTGGAGGTCCGCCTTCTACTCGACGGCGTGGGCGCAATTCAGTTGCCGAAGGCATGCTTCAAAGCGCTCGAGCTCGGCGGCGTCGAGACCGCCACCTTCAGCCCCCTGTTTGCACGGCGGACCCAGGGTCCGCGCAACTTGCGCAATCATCGAAAGATGGTGATCGCAGACGGCAGCCGGTTGTGGGCGGGGGGACGCAACCTTGCAGCCGAGTATTTCACGGGCGCAGCAGGGGCGCCGCCCTGGCGGGACTTGACGTTTGATTTGCAGGGCCGCGTGGCGGCCGCGGCCGCCGCGCAATTTGAAAGCGACTGGGTCGCAGCCGGCGGCAAGCCCACCTCGGCCGAGATCGTGCCTTTGAATCCGCGAAGCCTCGCGGCCTTGGATCATGAGCGGGCCGGTGAGGCACAGTTTCTGCCAAGCGGCCCGGATCAGAGCGAGGACACGGTGCACGCATTGCTGATCGATGCGTGCTTTCAGGCCCGTGACCGCATGCTCGCGGTGACGCCCTACTTCGTGCCCGACGTCAGCCTGGAAACGGCCATGCGTCTGGCGGCGCGGCGCGGGGTGCGCATCGATCTTTGTATTCCCCGAAGTTCCAATCATAAGTTGGCGGACTTCGCGCGCAACCGCGCGCTGCGATCCTTGAGCCTGGCGGGAGTCAATGTGCATCTGCTACCCGATATGTGCCACGCAAAGGCCGTGGTATTCGACAACGCACTAGCCCTATCCGGTTCGGTGAATTTGGACTCGCGCAGCCTGCTGCTCAATTACGAATGCGCGGTCGTCTTCTACGGCCGCACCGAAATCGATTGGCTCGCAAAGTGGGTCGAGGCGCTCATTCCTCACACGGTTGCCTTCGACGGCCGCCCGCCCGGTTTGGTGCGCGACCTTTGTGAGGGGCTGCTGCTCACCGTGGCCTATCAACTGTAACGTAGGATTGGTCTGACAGACTTTATAAGTCACGAGTTTTTGCGCGTAATATCTCGCTTCGTTTCCAACGCCAGGTGATTGGTGGAATTCAAGGACTATTACAAAGTGATGGGCGTTGCGCGCGACGCGACCGAAGCGCAGATCAAGCAATCCTATCGCAAGCTTGCTCGCAAATATCATCCCGATGTGAGCAAGGAGAAGGATGCCGAGGCGCGCTTCAAGGAGGTCGGCGAGGCTTACGAGGTGCTCAAGAGTCCCGAAAAACGCGCGGCCTACGATCAGCTCGGCCAGAATTATCGCCCGGGTGAAGATTTCAGGCCGCCTCCCGATTGGGATGCCGGCTTTGAATTCAGCGGTGCCGGTCCCGGCAATTCGTCGTACAGTGATTTTTTCGATTCACTCTTCGGCGCGCAGGCGCGGTCCGGCCGCCGCGCGGATTTCCATGCCGGAAACGGCGAGGATCATCACGCCAAGGTACTGCTCGATTTGGAGGCATCGCTGAATGGCGGCGCGCGCACGTTTACCTTACGCATGCCCGAAATCGATGACTCCGGCCGGCTCGTGTCGAAGGAGCGCACCTTGAATGTGCAGATCCCCAAGGGGATTATTTCAGGGCAGCAAATCCGCCTGGCGGGTCAGGGAGCACGCGCGCCCGGCAACGGCAAAGCCGGCGATCTCTACATCGAGGTGGAATTTCAGCCTCATCCTTTGTATCGAATCGAGGGGCGGGACCTGTTCATGGAATTGCCGGTGACGCCCTGGGAAGCAGCACTGGGCGCGACCGTGAAGACGCCCACGCCCAACGGGGCGGTCGACTTGAAAATCCCCGCCGCCTCGCATGCCGGAAGCAAATTGCGCCTGAGGGGCCGCGGAATTCCCGCCAGCCCCGCCGGTGACTTTTACGTGATTCTGCAGATCGCACTGCCGGCAGCAAACGACGACAAGGCCAAGGCGGCGTATGCGGCAATGGCCGCATCACTTCCGTTCAATCCTCGCGCCAGTCTAGGAGTCTAAAATGTCCCCCTCAGATGATCGGGTCTTGTCGGGCAGCCTTTTTGACGAATCCGCCCGCCTAAGCATTGGAGACTTGAGCCGCATGTGCGCCGTCGATGAACGTCACATCGTGGAATTTGTCGAGGAAGGAGTTCTGCATGTGGTTGATATCAGCACAGAGTGGCGCTTCACGGGCGATGAATTGCGGCGCGCCCGGCTTGCACTACGCCTGCAGAGAGATCTGGAGCTGAATCTGGCGGGCGTCGCGCTCGCTGTAGAATTGATCGAGGAAATATCGCAGCTTCGCCGCGAGCTCAAAGCGAGACGTTAAATGAACAAACCTGAATCCGATGCCTTCGTGTTTTTCGGCGCCACCGGCGATCTGGCCTACAAGAAGATCTTTCCCGCGCTGTACGCCATGGTGCGCCGCGGCGGCTTTCACATTCCCATCATCGGCATGGCGCGCGCCGGCTGGAACCTGGACAAGCTCAAGGAGCGTGCGCGCGACAGCGTGCAACAGAGCGGCGATTTCGACGCCGCGAGTTTTGACAAGCTTGCCGCGCTGCTGCGCTACGTCGATGGAGACTACGCGGATCCGCAGACTTTCGCCAAGCTCAAGAGTGCGATAGGCCTTGCCAAGAGTCCGATTCACTACCTCGCCATTCCGCCGAGCATGTTCGCGAGCGTGATCCAGGGACTGCAGCAGTGCGGCTGCGCCGACAACGCCCGGGTGATCGTGGAGAAGCCTTTCGGCCGCGACCTGGCCAGCGCGCAGGCGCTCGACCGGACCCTGCATGAAGTCTTCGAAGAAACCTCGATCTTTCGCATCGATCACTATCTAGGCAAGGAAGCGGTGCAAAATATTTTGTACTTCCGCTTCGCCAATACCTTTCTCGAACCGATCTGGAATCGGGAGTACATCCGCGACGTGCAAATCACGATGGCGGAGAACTTCGGGGTTCAGGGTCGCGGCGCCTTTTACGAGGAAGTGGGCACGATTCGCGACGTGGTGCAAAACCATTTGCTGCAAGTGGTGACATTGCTGGCGATGGATGCGCCCGCCGGCCACGACCCGGAGACCATGCAGGCGGAAAAGTTGCGCATCTTCCGCGCCATGCAGCCGCTCGATCCGAAAGAAGTCGTGCGCGGACAATTTCGCGGCTATCGGAACGAGAACGGCGTGGCGAAGGATTCGCAGGTCGAGACTTTCGCCGCGCTGCGCCTGCGTATCGATACCTGGCGCTGGGCGGATGTGCCCTTCTTCATCCGCGCCGGCAAGAACCTTCCCGTCACGGCGACAGAAGTGCGGGTGACGCTCAAGCGACCGCCGCTGGCGATCTTCGATCCAAGCGACACCATGCCTTCGAATTATTTCCGTCTGCGCTTGAGTCCCGAGGTGGTCATTGGCGAAGGTGCATTGGCGAAACTCAACGGCGAAGACATGCGCGGCGAACCGGTCGAATTAATCGCGCGCCACAATACGCAAGCCGACAAATCCCCCTACGAGCGCCTACTGGGAGATGCCGTGCGCGGCGATACGTCTTTGTTCACTCAAGATGCCTGCGTGGAAGCGGCCTGGCGGGTGGTCGACCCGGTCTTGTCCGGCGGCCTGCCGGTGGCCGAATATGAACCCGGCACCTGGGGCCCCACGGCCGCGAACAAGATCATCGACGGCGCTGAAATCTGGCATGACCCTCAGATCGAGAAGTCCTCGCCGTGCTGAACGACGCGACTGTATTTTTGCTGGACGTGGACAACACGCTGCTGGACAACGACCGTTTCACAGCCGATCTCGGCGACCGGCTCGAGAGCTCGTTCGGCGCGGATGAGCGCGCCCGTTATTGGGACATTTTTGCGCAGCGGCGCACGGCACTCGGGCTCGCCGATTACCTCGGCAGCTTGCAGGAATTTCGCGCCGGCCTCGATGACAATCCGAAACTTCTCGACATGTCCCAGTTCCTGCTGGAATACCCTTTCGCCAGCCGCCTGTTTCCGAGCGCCCTGGAGGCGATCGCCCATCTGCGCAACCTCGGAATGCCGGTGGTGCTGTCGGATGGCGATATCGTGTTCCAACCGCGGAAAATCAAACGCTCCGGCATTTGGGATGCCATCGAGGGACGCGTCATGATCTACGTGCACAAGGAAAAAGTGCTCGATCACATGCAGCGGCGCTATCCCGCGAAGCACTATGTTATGGTCGATGACAAGGCCAATCTGCTGGCGGCGATGAAGCAGGTGTTGGGCGCGCGGCTGACGACGGTTTTCGTGCGCCAAGGGCACTATGCCGTGTCGCCTGAGTCAAAATCAGCGGCTCCTGCGCCGGATCTGGTCATCGAGCGCATCGGAGATCTTCTCAATCACAACCCGACCGACTTTGAGGTGCGACCATGAGTATGACGAAAAACCTGCACGATTTGGGTCAAAGCCTCTGGCTCGACAACATCACGCGGGAAATTCTCGACGACGGCACGCTGCGGCGCTACATCGAGCAATTCTCCGTCACCGGACTCACGTCGAATCCGACGATCTTCGATGAAGCCATCGGCAAGACCGCCGCCTACGATAAGGGAATTCGCCAGAAGGCCGCAGCCGGCATGTCGGGGGAAGGTCTGTTCATCGAATTGGCTCTCGAGGACCTGCGCCGCGCGGCGGACCTGTTCAGACCTGAATTCGACCGGACCAAAGGAATCGACGGCTGGGTGTCGATGGAGGTATCTCCACTCCTCGCGAACGACACTCAGGGAACCATCGACGCCGCGTTGCGCATTCATAAGCAGGCCAATCGCCCCAACCTGTACGTCAAGATCCCGGGAACGCCTGCCGGCGTGCCCGCGATCGAGGCGGCCATATTCGCCGGCGTTCCCATCAACGTGACGCTGCTGTTCTCGCGAGAACAATATCTGAAAGTCGCCGATGCCTATATGCGCGCGCTGGAGCGCCGTATCGCCGCGGGTCTCGATCCCAAGATCAATTCGGTTGCCTCCGTGTTCGTCAGCCGCTGGGATCGCGCCGTGACGGACAAAGTGCCCCCAGAATTGAGCAACCTGTTAGGGATCGCCATCATGCAGCGCACCTACCGGGCGCACTGCGAGTTGATCGGCGGCAAACGTTGGAAGGATTTGGAGGCCAAAGGCGCGCGCAAACAGCGCATGCTGTGGGCCAGCACCGGAACCAAGGACCCCAAGGCACCGCCCGGACTGTATGTCGAAGCGTTGGCTGCCCCGGACACCATCGACACCATGCCGGAGAAGACGTTGCTCGCGTTCGAGCAAGGCGGCACGCTGCGCGGCGCCATGGACAAGAATGGCGGCGACGCGGAGGCGGTGCTGGCGAGTTTTGCCAAGGCCGGGGTCGATGTCGACGCCCTCGCCACGCAATTGCAGGTGGATGGCGCGGCATCGTTCGTCAAATCGTGGACTGAACTCATGAAGCGCATCCAGGACAAGAGCGCTGCGTTGGCCACCACTTGAGCGAGCGGGTGAATCCGCTCGCCGGCAAGGCGGCTCCCGCGGCGTCGCTGGTGAATGTGCCGCGGTTGGTGACGGCCTACTATAGCGAGCGGCCGGATCCGGCGGTCCCTGCCCAACGAGTCGCCTTCGGCACATCGGGGCATCGCGGATCATCCTTCGACGTCGGCTTCAACGAAGCGCATGTGCTCGCCATCAGTCAGGCCATTTCCGAATACCGCAAGCAGCAGGGAATCGACGGGCCCTTGTTTATGGGCTTCGATACGCATGCCCTGTCGGCCCCAGCATTTGCCAGCGCCCTTGAAGTGCTGGCCGCGAACGGCGTCGAGGTCATGATCGCGGCCGATGACGAATACACTCCGACCCCCGCCGTTTCTCACGCCATTCTCGTGTACAACCGCGGCCGCAGCGCCGGACTGGCCGACGGCATCGTCATCACGCCCTCGCACAACCCGCCGAATGACGGGGGATTCAAGTACAACCCGACGAATGGCGGCCCGGCGGATTCGGATATCACCAAGGGGATCGAGAATCGCGCAAACGACCTGCTGCGAAGCGTCGCAGACATCAAGCGGATGCCGTTCAGCGCAGCACGGCGTGCTGCCACCACGCATTCGCATGACTACCTGTCGAACTACGTTCAAGATCTCGGCGCCATCCTCGACATGAATGTCATTCGAGATTCCAAGATACGCATGGGAGTGGACCCGCTTGGGGGTGCCGGCGTGCATTATTGGCCGCGCATCGCCGAGCGCTATGGGCTCGACCTCACCGTGGTGAACGACGAGGTGGACCCCACATTTCGATTCATGACGCTCGATTGGGATGGCAAGATTCGCATGGATCCTTCCTCCGCGTATGCCATGCAGCGGCTCATCCATCTGAAGGATCGCTTCGACATCGCCTTTGCCTGCGACACCGACCATGATCGGCATGGCGTGGTCACCCGCAGCAGCGGCTTGATGCGGCCCAATCATTATTTGTCCACGATGATCGATTACCTATTCAGCCATCGCAGCGGCTGGCGCGCGGACGCGGCCATCGGCAAGACGGTGGTGAGCAGTGCGATGATCGATCGGGTCGGCGCCAAGCTCAAGCGCCGCGTCTATGAGGTGCCCGTGGGCTTCAAATGGTTTGTCTCCGGCCTGGTCGACGGATCGCTGGGTTTTGGCGGCGAGGAGAGCGCGGGCGCATCCTTTAGCCGGATCGACGGCCGAGCGTGGACGACCGACAAGGACGGCATCGTGCCGGCGCTGTTGGCCGCGGAGATCACGGCGCGCACGGGGCACGATCCCGGTGAACACTATCGTGCGTTGGAGCAGCAACTCGGCACTTCGTTTGCCGATCGCATCGATGCGCCGGCCACGCCTGCGCAAAAGGCAAAGCTCGGCAAGCTCGATCGGCAGCAAGTTCGCATTTCGGAACTTGCCGGAGACCCGATCGAACAGATCTTGACTGAGGCACCGGGCAACAATGCGCCCATCGGCGGCGTAAAAGTCACTTCTCGCGGCGGTTGGTTCGCGGCGCGCCCTTCGGGGACCGAGAACATTTACAAGATCTACGCGGAGAGCTTTCATGACGATGCGCATCTGCGCCGGCTGATCGTCGAAGCGCAGACCATTGTCGATGCGGCACTCGCCAGCGCTTAGCGGCTGACGCACTTGGCAGATTCCGACGACATTGCGCTGACGCCCACCGCCAAGCGCTTGCTGCCGTGGCTGGTCGCCGTCGGGTTCTTTATGGAATCCTTGGATACGACCATCCTTAACACGGCCGTGCCCGCGATTGCTCAAGCGCTGGACGTGCCGCCCTTGAGCATGAAGGCGGTGCTGGCGAGTTATACCTTGAGCCTGGCGGTTTTCATTCCGATCAGCGGCTGGATGGCGAATCGCTTCGGTACACGGCGCGTGTTTGCTTCGGCAATCGGCATCTTCACGCTTGGCTCGCTTCTCTGCGGTCTATCCCACGACATTCATTTGCTGGTGGCATGCCGAATCCTGCAAGGCGCCGGCGGCGCAATGATGCTGCCGGTAGGCCGGATCACCATGGTGCGCACCTTCGCGAAATCGGAACTCATCAACGCCATGAGTTTCGTCGCCATTCCGGGTCTCGTGGGCCCAATGCTCGGACCGGTGATCGGGGGCGCGATCATTGCTTACTTCCCATGGAACGTCATTTTCTTCGTCAACATCCCCATCGGCCTGTGCGGCCTTTACATGGTTTATCGGCATCTGCCCAATTACCGCGAAAGGCGCAATTACCGGATGGATATCATTGGACTGGTGCTGTTCGGATCAGGCGTGGCGCTGCTGTCCTACGTACTCGAGGTATTCGGCGAAACCACCTTGAGCGGCCGGGAGATGCTGGGACTATTGGGCATTTCCGCCGCCCTGCTTGCGACCTACGGTTTGCATACCAAACGCACTGCGCACCCGTTGCTGCGCCTCAAGCTGCTGCGAGTCCGCACCTTTCGCGTCGCCGTCAGCGGTAATTTGTTCACCCGCCTAGGCATTGGCGGCATCCCCTTCCTGCTGCCGCTGCTGTACCAAGTCGGGTTGGGCTTCTCGCCGATCCAATCGGGACTGCTCATCATGCCGCAGGCCTTTGCCGCAATGAGTCTGAAATTGACCATGCCGCTCATCTTGAAGCGCTTCGGTTATCGAAGCGTGTTGGTCGCCAATACCATCATGCTGGGCGTGATGATCATGCTGTTCGCCACGATCAACCTCGGCACCCCCGTCTGGCTCATCGTCATGATGGCGTTCACGTACGGATTTCTAACCTCGTTGCAGTACACCAGCATGAATACCCTGGCCTACGCGGATGTGGGCGAGCACGATGCAAGCGGCGCCAGCACCATCGCCAGTACGGTGCAGCAGTTGGCGGTCAGCTTCGGCATTGCAACGGCCTCGCTCGCCGTCGCGCTGTTCATTCCGGATCGCATGCGCGCCACGCCGCCGCAGTTGCTGCATGGGATTCACCTCGCCTTCTTGAGTGTTGCCGTGCTGACCATTGTCTCCACGCTGGTCTTCTCACGCCTGCGGGCGCAGGACGGCGCCGCGGTCAGCCAGCACAAGGCCCCGCTGCCGATTTAGGGAGTTCTAAGACTCGCGCTTGCGCCTCGCCTCATAGGCTCGCAAATGAGCGTAGGCAGTGGCGAGCAACGAGGCGGGCAGTGGGTTCGAAGCGCGCCTCAGAAGGTCACCGACGATGTGATCCGCCTCGATTCGGCTGCCTTGCTCGATATCCCGCAGCATCGACGCCGTGAAAGCCGAGCCGTGCGCCGTGAGCACCGCCATCCCTGCGGTCGTCGCCGCTTCGCGAGGCGCAAAGCCGTTTTCTGCGGCGATAGCGGCGCACTCCTGCATGAGCCGCTCTGGAATGTCCCGCGCGCCTGCGGCGAGGATATCGCCCACGGTCGCACGCATGAGGCTGGTCGTCGATGCCGCCGCCGCAATGAACACCCATTTCTCCCACATCTCGTGCAGAATCTCGCTGCTCAGGTGTGACTCGAAGCCGGGCACCCGCAGGGCCGCGGCGATTGCATCGATGAGCGGCTCCGTGCCTCGAGTGCGCGCACCAAAAGCCAAGGCGTTGAAAGTGCCCAGTTGCTGGATGCGACCGTCGGCATCCAAAGTCGATGAAATCCGCGCCAGCCCTCCCAGTACCCGTTCTGTACCGAATCGAGCATCAAGGACGTCGAGATGGCGCATGCCGTTCAGCAGCGGCAGCACGCGGGACGTTGGACCCATCCCTGGGGAGAAATCCTTGATTGACCCTTCCAAGTCATAGGACTTGCTGCTGACGATGATCAGATCGTACGCGCCCTTGAGGCTATCGGCGGTGACGAGCGGCGGCGGCGGCAGGTCGAGGTTGCCCAGGGGACTCACGACCACGAGACCGTTGCGGCGCAGTTGCTCGGCGCGGCGGGATCTGACGAGAAAGGTGACGTCGCGGCCTGCCGCCAGAAGCCGGGACCCGAAATAGCCGCCGATGGCACCGGCGCCAACCACGAGAATTCTCACGCTCGAGTCTCAGTCACTCTTTTTTGATTTCGTGACCGCCGAATTGATTGCGCATCGCCGCCAGCAGCTTGTCGGAAAAGGAATCGTTGTCCCGTGAGCGCAATCGCTCGAGCAGCGACAATGTAATGACGGGCGCGGAGACGCCGAGTTCGATGGCATCGGCAACGGTCCAACGTCCCTCGCCCGAGTCGGCCACATAGGGAGCAATGCCGGCCAGCGTCGGGTTCTTTTCCAGTGCGTTCGCCGTCAGATCCAGCAACCACGAGCGTACCACGCTGCCGTAGCGCCAGATCTCGGCTACCTGATGCAGATCGAGCTTGAATTCGCTCTTGTGCTGCAGGATCGAAAATCCTTCGGCGTATGCCTGCATCATTCCGTATTCAATGCCGTTGTGGACCATCTTGGTGTAGTGGCCCGAGCCCACCGGTCCGACCCGGCCCCAGCCCTGGTCCTTGGCCGGAGCCAGCGTCTCGAAAATCGGACGCAGGCGTTCCACCACGGCTTCGTCGCCGCCGATCATCAGGCTGTAGCCCTCCGCCAACCCCCAAACACCGCCGCTGGTGCCGGAATCCACATATTGAATCTTGCGCTGCGCCACCGTGGACGCCCGACGTTGGGTGTCACGATAGTTCGAATTTCCGCCGTCGATGATGGTATCGCCGGCGCCCAACAGCGGCACCAGGTTGGTAATGGTGTTGTCGGTGATTTCGCCGGCCGGCACCATGAGCCAGATCACGCGCGGTGCCTTGAGTTTCCCGACCATTTGCTCGAGCGTGGCCGCGGTTTGCGCGCCATTTTTCTCCAGCAGCGCACGCGCCGCCTCCGCAGGATCGTAGCCCACGACTTTGTGGCCGCCGCGCATCAGCCGTTGCGCCATGTTTGCGCCCATGCGGCCCAAACCAATCATTGCGATTTCCATGATTCTTTAACCGTATTCGCGCGAGCGCAGGAGGATTGCAGTATATCGCGGATTAGGGCCGCTTGAGGATGGTCATCACCGCGGGACTGCCCACAGCTTCGAATCGCCCGGTGAAGGTCAGCGCGCCGTTTGTTGCATTCAGATGAAACGAGGTGATCGAGTCGCCGCGCTGATTGCATGAATAGAGAAATGTCCCCGCCGGGTCCAGGCACAAACTGCGGGGCGAATCCGCGTGCACCCAGGCCTCGGAAATGAGGCGCAATTGACCGTCGTCGCCCGCGGAAAAAATGGATATCGCGTTGTGCAGGCGATTGGCGACATACAGAAACCGTCCGTCGGCGGTTATGACGATTTCGGAGGCAAGGTTGCTGCCTGCGAATTTCGGCGGCAGGCTCGGCACAACCTGCTTGAGCCGCAAGCCGCCGCGCGCCGGGTCGTAGTCGTAAACGGCTACCTGGGCATCTTGCTCGTACAGGTTGTAGAACACCCGGCCACTGGGATGAAAGACAAAATGTCGCGGTGCGGAACCGGGCGGCGCCGCCACCACCGGTACTTCCGCGGGCAACAGCCGGCCCGCCGCGGCATCGAAGCGCCACACCAGCGTGAGATCGAGCCCTGCGTCATTCCCGATGACGAATTGACCGCTGGGATCGGATGCGACCATGTGCAGATGCGGGCTGTCGTGGTCGCTGACCGCGAATTGCCCCGGCGCATCGTTGATCGCGCGCGCATGATGTCGCGGACCCACGCTCGGCCTGACGTCCGTCGCCTCGCCCAGTGCGCCGTCGCTTCCGACCGGAAAAACCGCAACGCTGCCGCCGCCATAGTTGGCGGCGAATACGAACTTTCCCGATGGATGCATGCTGACATGGGCCGGCGTCGTGCCGCCGGAACTCACAGCGCCCAATCGCCTGATCTGCAAGGTGTCCTTGTCGATGGCGTAGGAGACGATGGCGCCCTTGTGTGTACCTTGAAAGTTATCGATCTCGCTGACCGCATACAGGCGGGTCTGTTCGGAGTTGACCGTCAGCCAGGTTGGATTGCGGATGTCATCCATGACCTGCAACTGCGTCAGCGCAGCAGTAACAGGATCGATTCGGAACAAATAAATCCCGCCGCCGTTGGGCGTGTATGTGCCGACGTAGGCGAACTGATAGGGCGGCAGCGGCGGCGCGTTTGCCGCTGCTGCCGCGCGCGCCCAGCGGGGAAAAGCAACCGGCAGCAGCAGCGGTGCGCTCCGCAATAAATCGCGCCGCGTAATTCTAGATATCAACGATACATCCCATGGGCACGGACACGGACGTCGCGTGTTCAATCGTTCAAGAAGAGGGTAATGCTCGACGCGGAAAAAGCCAATGTTGATGCCGTGTACTGGCCGATCGCCGTCATGCCTGTCGCCAGATTGGTGCCGTTGAGCTCCGATAGCAATTGGATAATGAAGGCATCGTAGGTGTTGAAGGACTCGACGCTCGAAGAAGATGCATGGCCGATTGAAAACACCGTTGCAGTGGAGCTGCTGGGCGTAATTCTCGGATTGGACGCCAGTCCCACCAGGTTGATGGTTTGCGATCCGAGTTGGATCAGGTGCCGCGAGCCGATGTTTCCGTTGGCGATGTCAAGAACGATCGAGGTGCTATCGAAGGAGGTGAACGGCGCAGCCGTGCCTCCGGCCCAGTCGATGACCAGTTCGGCCGATATGGTCGTGGGGTCAAGCAGTGCGGTAGCCGCAAAGGTCGGCGCTGCGATGCCAAATGCACCGGTGAATCCACTGACGACGACGGGCGCGCCCGCCGTCGCATTGGTCAGGTCCAGGCTGCCGGTCGTCACCGCATACTGATTCGGTGCCGCACCGCTGCCGTTGAAATCCAAGGCGCTGATCACGCGGCCTCCCAGCGAGCTCAGATTGAGCGTGAGCGATCCGCTGCCTGGCGCGGTGACGACACCTGAAGCGGTGGTGAGGTCGAGGCGCACGTGGCCGGCGCTGGCATCGAGAACGGTCTGGCCGGTGCTCGAACTGCCTACCACGCCGAATGCCTCAATGGCTGAACCGACTGAAATTTGTTGCGGGCTGATGCTTTCCACGGCTCCTTCGCCGAAGAAGGTGATCAATGTGTTTGGGCCGACATTGACAATGGTCGTGCCGGGGACAAATGTGTTGGTGCCGTTATTTTGTATCGATGTGGCATCTTCGATGCCCAGCGTATTGCCGCTGCGAGCTGACACGATACCCGTGACTCGATCGCTTGCGACGGTCGAAGCACTGCCGTCGACCAATACTTGCGAGGCCGCGAACGTCACGCTGGAAGTATCTGTGACCGGGGCAGCGAGTACGCTTGGGGTGGTCGTTGCCGGCGTCGTGGGCGTGGGGGTTGGCGTGGCAGTGGCCGTGCTCACGGTCAGCGTACCGAACACCGTGGTCACCGTATTCGCCGACACGGTGGCGAGCTGCGCCTGACCGGTAGCACCCGTCGAAGTAAATCCGTTGATCTCGTACGTCGTGTTGTCGCTCGGCGTCATCGCGAGCTGCCCCAATCCCGCGGCGGTACTATCGAAGGGCATGATTCCCGTCGCCAGGGAGTTGCCGTTTGCACCCAACAGCGGCCCACGGACGCGCACGGGTTTGGCATCGATCGGCAGGGTGCTCGCCGTGATCAGCGGCGTGATCGTCACCGTCTTCGCGTTCAAATCGACCGCGTTCGAGGCGGCTAAATTAATATTCAGCGACAGGCGCGCCGCCTGTTTCGCCGCGCTGCGGATGGGATCGTTCGGATCCAGCGTCACGGTAACCGAAACGAGGCCGATCGCCTTGCCATTGGCAGCCACTGGTGTCAATTGAACGCCATCCAAGCTGCCATCGTCATAGATGATGAGAGCGGCGCTGTAATCGAGAGTGACGACGGCGCCGGTGTACGTGCCTTTGGGAACCGTTGGCGCGCCCAACACCTCGCTAAAATCCTGTAGTTTTGTAAAATCTACCGGCGCGTTCCCCGGCTGAATGGTCAGGCCAGGCTTGTCGCTGGAAGTTCGTAGCTGCACCGATATCAGACCAACGCGATAGGTGATAAAGGGATCCGACGAAGGAGTCGCGCTAACCGTCACCACCGTGCTGCCGCTGCACGCCGCGATCGCGAGCAACGCCAGGCAGAGCGGCACCGCAAGCAGCTTCGAAATCACGTCCCGCATACGGGCATTGTTGTGCAAATTTGAGCCCCGTGAGAAGCGATAAACACGAAAAGATCTGTGAAGTCCCCTTAATGTAAGCATCGTCGAGCGCGCGATGCGGGTCTTGGTCGCAAGTTCCGCGAGCTTGAATTTGGTGTTTTGAAAAGCTGCGATGACGCAGCTGTCGCCACTGCGCACCGCGCGTGTTTTCAGTCCCTGCAAATCAGAACCGGCGTCGCGCCCACCCAGGGCGAGACAACGCCCAAGTTCATGCGACAGGTTTCTCTGGAACGGGCTCCGCGGGCACGTCAGGCACTGTCGAGCGCCGTGATTGTTTGGCATCTTGCCGGGCCTTTCTGGCGGCTTCCTTTTGCTTTTTCGCGTGACGGTAATTGGGCTGTGCCAAATTAATCTCCATAAAAATGATTAAAATCAAGCTATTACGCGCGATTTCGCGGTTTAGCTGCTCATGCGTGCAATTGTCAGGATCGCTACTATACTTCGGCGTGGCCGAACAAAAACAAAACTCCTGGCTGGGCTCGGCAAATGCCGGCCTGGCGATTCTTGCCTTCATCAATCTATTCAGTTACCTCGATCGCTACGTCGTTTCAGGCGTACTCGAAAGCTTGAAGCATTCCGAGCTCGGCCTCTCCGATACCAATCTGGGGTCGCTGATGTCCGGTTTCCTGGTGGTGTACACGCTGCTGGCGCCGGTTTTCGGTGCGCTCGGCGACCGCCGCTCGCGGCCGCGTTTGATCGCACTGGGTGTGGCGTGCTGGAGTTTCGCCACAGCGCTGTCCGGATTCGCGGTTAATTTTCTCACGCTTTTTGCCGCGCGCGCTGCAGTGGGCGTCGGCGAAGCTGCCTACGTCACGATTGCCCCCAGCTTGCTTTCGGATTATTTTCCGGTGCGGCAGCGCGGTCGGGTCATGGCGATATTCTTTTGCGCGATTCCGGTGGGATCCGCGCTGGGCTACGTCGTCGGCGGATTGGTCGACAAACATTACGGGTGGCGTGCGGCATTTTTCGTGGCCGGTGTCCCCGGTCTCTTGCTGGCCGCCTTGTGCTTGCTGCTGCGTGATCCGCCGCGCGGCATCCAGGATCAGGCTGCCGGCCTGGGCAAGGCAGAGACCATCGTACCGCGCTCCAGCATCAGCCGCGAGACATGGAAAACCTATGGACGCCTGTTGGGCAACAAACCCTATGCGCTCACGGTGCTGGGATATGCAGCCTACACATTTGCCATCGGCGGCCTGGCCTATTGGATGCCGGCATTTCTCGAGCGGGTACGCGGGATTCCCCGCAGCGAAGCCACCGTTAATTTTGGCACGATCGTGGTCATCACGGGTTTCATCGGCACATTTGTCGGCGGCTGGATGGGCGACTACTTCGCCAAGAATTCCCGCCAGGCGTACTTGTGGCTATCCGCCATTGCGACGCTGATTGCCGCGCCGTTCGTGTGGTTGGCCCTCACCACCACATCGACGTCTCTGTACACGGCCTACATGGTGACCGCGCAACTTTTATTGTTCTTGTCCACCGGCCCGATCAACGCCGCGATCATCAATCTGGTCATTGCGGGCGAGCGCGCGACCGCGATTGCATTGAGCGTATTCGCCATTCATCTGCTGGGCGATGCACTTTCGCCGCTGATGGTCGGCGCGCTTTCGGATTTCTTCACACTGCAGGAAGCCATCAAGATTTTGCCCGTCGCGGTGCTGGTGGGCGGCTTCGTGTGGATCTGGGCGGCGCGGGCTCAGGCCGCATCGAAACCCGTCACCTAGGCGCGGCCGCGCGACCTAACCGCCCCGTGCGCGGTTGATCTCGGCGAATTGTTCGGAGAAATCTTCGCGCGCCGCCATGTCCTCGATGTCCGCGCTGAGTTTTCGCCGCCAATTTGGATATTCGCTGTCGGTTCCGGGCACATTGACCGGGTCGATCATGCCTAAAAGATCCTCGATCTGCAGGGCCACCAGGGCGGTCGACGAGCGCGCCAGATAAATATGCAGCGCGCGTCCGAGGTCAGCGGTATAGGGTTCTAAGGGGGCGCTCGGACGGACAGGATCAAGCCCCTGCTCTCGCAACGCGGCGAGCAGTTGCCCGCGATCATGGTCGCGCTCGCGCACGATATCGCTTTCAATCTGCTCACTGGGGTACAAGCCCAGGCCGCGGCGAAGTTCGATGTCGCGGGCCTCCCAATAGCTGCGCAGCGTGGGCATGTCGTGCGTGGTTGCCGTCGCCAGCGCGCGCCGCACGAATTCCTCGGGGCGGCGAAATCGTCCGGCCACTTTTTCGAAAAGCAGGACCTTGTAGTGATAGAGTCCAAATTCCGGCATGGCGCGGCGCATCTCGTCCGGCACCACGCCCAGATCCTCGCCGACCACCAGGCAGGAATTGCGCTCGCTCTCCAGCGACAACACCGTCAGCAATTCCTGCAGTGGATAGTACACATAGGCGCCGTCGGTAGCCGCACAGCCGCCGGGAACCCACCACAATCGGCACAGCGACATCACGTGATCCAAACGCAGCGCGCCGTAGTAACGCATGTTGCAGCGGATCAGCCCAACAAATCCCTGCAAGCGCTGCGACTGCATGGCGGCCGGATTCGGCGGCGGAATACCCCAGCCCTGGCCTTTGAGAGCCAAAGGGTCGGGCGGCGCGCCGATTTCAGCGCCGAGCGCATAGCTGGCCTGATCCACCCAGGTCTCGGAACCGGACGGACTGGCCCCGACCGCATAGTCGCCGTACAGCCCGATGGGCATGCCAAGCTCGCGCGTCAATGCCTGGGCGTGCAGCAACTGCTCATGAGCCAGCCACTGTAAGTACGCATAGAACTCCACTTCCACGGGGCGCTCGAGGGCAAAGCGCGCGGCCGCGCGGCCGTTGACATCGCGATACTCCTGCGGCCAGCTCATCCACCCCGACGCGCAGCCCAAGGTGGCGCGAAAGTAGCGATCCAGCGCGTCGAATCGCGCATGCAATTGCAGCGGCGCACCGCGCTCGGCCACAAACGCAAGAAAACTGCGGGCGCGGCCGCTGCGCGTCGCCAGG
>DASYIN010000072.1:0-43203 GCA_035997505.1 Steroidobacteraceae bacterium
GCGACGACACCTGCGCCGACGGTTTTACCGCCCTCACGGATGGCGAAGCGCAGACCCTGCTCCATCGCGATCGGGGCGATCAGCTCCACCACGATCTTGATGTTGTCTCCCGGCATCACCATCTCGGTGCCCTCCGGCAGCTCCACCGCTCCGGTCACATCGGTGGTGCGAAAATAGAACTGCGGCCGGTAACCCTTGAAGAAAGGCGTGTGTCGGCCGCCCTCCTCCTTGCTCAGCACGTACACTTCGGCCTCAAACTTGGTGTGCGGCGTGATGGAACCGGGCTTGCACAAAACCTGCCCACGCTCCACTTCCTCACGCTTCGTGCCGCGCAGCAGCACCCCGACGTTGTCTCCGGCCTGCCCCTCATCCAAGAGCTTCCTGAACATCTCAACGCCCGTGCAGGTGGTCTTCTGCGTCGGGCGAATCCCGACAATCTCCACCTCATCGTTGATCTTCACGATGCCGCGCTCAATGCGACCGGTGACCACCGTGCCGCGCCCGGCAATCGAGAACACATCCTCCACCGGCATCAAGAAGGCCCCTTCCACGGCGCGCTTGGGCACCGGAATATAGTCATCCAAGGCCTTCACCAGCTTGATCACCGAGGGCACGCCAATCTCACTCTCATCACCCTCCAGCGCCTTCAAGGCAGAGCCCGTGATGATCGGGGTCTTATCCCCGGGGAACTTGTACAGGGTCAACAGATCGCGTACTTCAAGCTCGACCAGCTCGAGTAACTCCGCATCATCGACCATGTCCGCCTTGTTCATATAGACGACGATATAGGGCACGCCGACCTGGCGGGCCAACAAAATGTGTTCGCGCGTCTGGGGCATCGGGCCATCGGCCGCCGAGACCACCAGGATCGCTCCGTCCATCTGTGCAGCTCCCGTGATCATGTTCTTCACGTAGTCGGCATGGCCCGGACAATCCACGTGCGCGTAGTGACGGGCGTCTGACTGATACTCCACGTGCGCGGTTGCAATCGTGATGCCGCGCGCACGCTCCTCGGGGGCCTTGTCGATCTGATCGTAGGCCTTGAACTCCCCGCCGTGCTTCTCGGCCATCACCTTCGTCAAGGCTGCCGTCAAAGTCGTCTTGCCATGATCCACATGACCTATCGTCCCCACGTTCACGTGCGGCTTCGTTCGCTCAAACTTCCCCTTCGACACAGGCCTTACCTCTCAAAAAATAGATGCGTTTGGGATCTTAAGAAGCTTTCTTCATCACGACATCGGCCACGTTGCCCGGCACTTCCTGGTACTTGGCAAACTCCATGGTGTAGTTCGCGCGGCCCTGACTCATGGAGCGCATCGATGTCGAGTATTGAAACATTTCGGCGAGCGGCACTTCGGCGGTGACCACTTTGCCGGACGGACTGTCTTCCGTGCCGACGATCTGACCGCGGCGCCGGCTCAAGTCACCGACGATGTCGCCGTAATAATCTTCCGGCACCACGACTTCCACTTTCATGATGGGTTCGAGCAGCACGGGCTTCGCCTTGCGGAAGCCTTCCTTGAATCCGATGGATCCGGCGATTTTGAAGGCCATTTCGTTGGAATCGACGTCATGGTATGAGCCGTCGAAAATCGTGACCTTCACATCGACGATGGGATAGCCGGCGATCACGCCGGTCTGCACTGCTTCTTGAATGCCCTTGTCCACGGCCGGAATGTATTCGCGCGGCACGCTGCCGCCGACGATGCCGTTGACGAATTCGTAGCCCTTGCCCTGCGGCAGCGGCTCGAGCTTCAGCCAGACATGACCATACTGGCCGCGGCCGCCGGTCTGGCGAATAAACTTGCCCTCGGACTCGACCGTGCTGCGCAGGGTTTCGCGATAGGCCACCTGCGGCTTGCCCACATTCGCCTCGACCTTGAATTCGCGCTTCATGCGATCGACGATGATTTCGAGATGCAGCTCGCCCATGCCCTCGATAATGGTCTGGCCGGACTCCGCGTCCGTGTGCACTCGAAACGACGGATCCTCTTTCGCCAGCCTCTGCAACGCCAACCCCATTTTTTCCTGGTCGACCTTGGTCTTCGGTTCCACGGCCACCGAAATCACGGGTTCCGGAAATTCCATTTTTTCGAGGATGATGACCTTGTTCAAATCCGACAGCGTGTCGCCCGTGGTGACATCCTTTAAACCCACGGCCGCCGCGATATCGCCGGCATGAACCTCTTTGATTTCGGAGCGATCGCTGGCGTGCATCTGCAACAGACGGCCGATGCGTTCATTGCGATTGCGGCTCGGAACGAACACCTGATCGCCGGAATTCAGCGTTCCCGAATACACCCGGAAAAAGGTCAGATTGCCGACGAAGGGGTCATTCAGGATTTTGAATGCCAACGCGGCAAACGGCTCGGCGTCATCCGCCGTGCGTGTCATGGGTTCGCCGCTCTCGCTTTGCCCTTTGACCGGCGGCCTTTCCGTCGGGGACGGCATGTATTCGACGATGGCGTCGAGCACGGCCTGCACGCCCTTGTTCTTGAACGCGGAACCGCAGGTCACCAGGCAGACTTCGTTCTTCAGGGCGCGCTCGCGCAACCCCATTTTAATTTCCTCGTCGCTCAAGGTACCGCTGTCGAGATACTTGGTGAGCAGGGCCTCGTCGCCTTCCGCGGCGGCCTCGATCATTTTGCCGCGCCATTCTTCGCAATCCTTCAGCATCTCGGCCGGGATTTCGCGGTACTCGAATTTCATGCCCTGCGTTTCTTCATCCCAATGGATGGCCTTCATCTTCACCAGATCGACCACGCCGACAAATCCTTCTTCGGCGCCGATGGGCAACTGAATGGGCACGGGATTGCCCTGCAGTCGGGTCTTGATTTGCTCGACGCAGCGCAGGAAATTCGCGCCCGCGCGGTCCATCTTGTTGACGAACGCAATGCGCGGCACACCGTACTTGTTCATCTGCCGCCAGACCGTCTCGGACTGCGGCTGCACGCCGGAAACCGCGCAATACACGGCGATGGCCGAGTCGAGCACGCGCAAGGAGCGCTCCACTTCGATGGTGAAATCGACGTGTCCCGGCGTATCGATGATGTTGATGCGGTGTTCGGGGAAACTCTTGTCCATCCCCTTCCAAAAGCAGGTCGTCGCCGCGGCGGTAATTGTAATGCCGCGCTCCTGTTCCTGTTCCATGTAGTCCATCACGGCCGCGCCGTCATGAACCTCACCGATTTTGTGGGACACGCCGGTGTAGAACAAAATACGCTCCGTCGCGGTGGTTTTCCCCGCGTCGATGTGAGCGGAGATACCGATATTGCGGTAGCGCTCGATGGGCGTAGTGCGTGCCAAGATATCTATTCCCAGGCGCTCACGCGCCTAAATTAACGGGGCCGAAGCGGCCCCGACCGATAGACTATATAAGGCCGAATCAGTCGAAAACCAGCCGGCGGCAGGCCTTCGAAGCCCTACCAGCGATAGTGCGCGAAGGCCTTGTTGGCATCGGCCATGCGGTGAGTATCCTCACGCTTGCGCACGGCGGCGCCGCGATTTTCTGCGGCCTCCATCAATTCAGCGGCAAGACGGTGAGCCATGGATTTTTCGCTGCGGGCGGTAGCCGCTTCGATCACCCAGCGCATGGCCAGGGTCTGACGGCGGTTGGCGCGCACTTCGACGGGGACCTGATAGGTGGCGCCGCCCACTCGGCGGGACTTCACTTCGACCACTGGCTTGACGTTATCCAATGCTTGCTGCAGCACAGCAATGGCTTCCACGCCGACGGCACCGGCCTTCTTTTCGCCGATCCGGTCGATGGCGCCATAGACAATCTTCTCGGCGGCTGACTTCTTGCCGCGCTCCATCACCATATTGATGAATTTGGCCAGCATGTCGTTCCCGAACTTGGGATCGGGAAGAATGGTGCGATGGGGGGCTGCTGCTCTGCGGGACATTTACAAACCTTCTTAAGCCTTAACGGCTACTTTTTGGGACGTTTGGCGCCGTACTTGGAGCGGCCTTGCCGACGATCGCTGACGCCGGCGCAATCGAGCGCGCCGCGCACCGTGTGATAACGCACTCCGGGCAGATCCTTGACGCGGCCGCCGCGAATCAACACCACCGAGTGCTCTTGAAGATTGTGCCCTTCGCCGCCGATGTAGCTGGAGACTTCATAACCATTGGTCAGGCGAACGCGGCAGACCTTGCGCAGGGCCGAATTAGGCTTTTTCGGCGTGGTGGTGTACACGCGCGTGCACACGCCGCGCTTCTGCGGCGAAGCGGCCAGTGCCGGAACCTTGGACTTCCACGCAGGCTCGTTTCGGCCAGTGCGGATTAATTGGGTCGTCGTCGCCATAAATACCTTTAGAGGACCCCCCAATATGGAGAGATCCATTGGATGCAAAAACCAAAATTTACGGGCTATCGCCCGGCACTAGGTGCCGAAAGACAAAGGCCGGCGATTGTAGGAACCGGCTCGGCGGGTGTCAAGGTAATTGCTGCGATGCGGCACGTATTATAATGGCTGGGCTGGTGCGTCCATCGACACTAACAGGGAAACACATGAATAAGCTGCTCGCCACTGCTTTGGTATGGATGCTGATCTGCGGAGCCGCCGTTGCCGCCAATAATGCGCCGGCCAGCGACGCCTCGATTCGAGAGATGCTGGATCTGACGAATGCCAAGCAGATGCTGGCCAGCGTACAGGGACAAATGTCCGCCATGATGAATGCGGCCACGCAAAATGCGACAAAAGGCCAGACCATTACGCCGGAACGGCAGGCAATTCTGGATCGCATGTCGGCCAAAATGTCCGCTGTTGGCACCGACATGCTGAATTGGGACGAGTTGCTGCCGATTTATTTGCGGACCTATCGCGCAGCGTTCACTCAGGATGAAATCGACGGCGTCATAAAATTCTACAAGAGTCCCGCAGGCCGTGCGTATGTAAATAAATTGCCGGTCGTCATGCAGAGCTTGATGGGGGAAATGCAGGGGGTCATCAAAACGCTTCAAGATAGAATGATGGCCATCCAAAAGGAGTCCGCGCAAGAGCTCAAGGACTTGAAGGAAAAAGAGGACGCGAAAAAATAGCGGGCGGATCGATCGCAGCGCCCATTAAGGCGCGTCGATTTCATAGCCTTTGACGCGTAGCTGATCGAGCAGGCCGCCGCGCTCGAGCAACAAATCCAAGTTGACCACGGCGATGGTGGTGCCCGCCGAGCGCAGGTGGCTGTCAATATTTTCCAGCCACGTTTGGCGTATTCGGCCGATCACATCAAGTGCACCCTTTCCGGCATCCAAAGCATTGCGGCAGGCGTTCACTTCCTTGAGTTCCGGCATGCTTTCGATGCGCTCGACGTTGCCGCTGGCCCAGGCTTGCGCGCGATCGACGAGCCGCGGCAAGCCGGTCTCGACGGTGCTGAGCGATGCTTCGAAACAGGTTCGCTCGGTCGCGGCCGGCATGGTCTTGAGTGCTTCGAGCATGTCGCTCACACCCGCGACTTTGACCTCCTCGACGCGCACGCCGTGTTTTTTTGCCAGGACTCTGAGCGCCGCGCCCAAATCCAGACGCATGGAGAGGTTGACCTGGTGGAAGGCGGCTTGCTGCAGGAATGCGGCCGAGATGATCGGACGATACCGCTCCCACTTGTCACTCTCGTCGCTCACTTTGCCGCGCTGCTCGGCAAAGCGCGTATGCAAGTCGGGCGGCAAAACATCCTTCAAGCGCTTCCCGCCGCCCACCATCAAATACTTCCGGTCCGCGATCAGCATCCACAATATTCTCGGCACGCTGATTTCAATCGGTTTTTGAACGAGCACTTGACTGGTGCTCTCGAGCACCGACTCCACCTGCTTTGAGCGCCAGGTGATGTCGCGGGGCAGAGGCGAGATGCTTCCCAGGATCCACACGTTGGCGTCGCCGTGATGCACGTGCCACATGCCGGGCCCGGCGCGTTCGGCGGTGACGACGATTTCATCCAGCGCCGGCGCGGGTTGCTCGGTGCTTGCGGCCGCCGCAAAACTCGCCGCGAGCAGGCCAGCTGCCAGGATCGCCGTTGCAATTCGCATGCGGCGAAGCCTACAGGTTTTCCGCGGCAGGGAGCCTGTCTGAGGCTATTGGGCCTTTGCCTGCGCCATGATTCCCAATGGCCGGCCTTCCGGATCCTTGAACATGGACAACCATTCTTCCGTGCCGTCGGCATGCCGATGAATCATATGCGGCGCGTTCGTGAATTCCACGCCGCGGGATTTCAAGAGTTCGTACGCAGCCGCAATGTTGCTCACCCGCATGTAAAGAATGGACTCGGGCGCCATCGCCGACTCTTGACTCAACATCAGGCGCGTTCCATTGCAATCAAAAAAAGCCAGATTGCCGAAGGTGTAAAGATGCGGCAGGCCCAGAACATTTTTGTACCAGGCTTCTGCTTGCTTGATGTCTTGTACGGATCTTGCGATCTGTGCGATCGATCCCAGGGTGAGCTGTGCATTCATTGGACTGTCCTTCAAGGCACTGTCTTTGGGCGCGCGATGCCATTGGCGCAGTTCTTTGCGATTGGCGACACCGAGCTTCTCGAGCGCGTTGGCCACGTGGTACTTCACGGCGTCGATGCTGATTCTGCGGCGCACCGCAATCTGCTTGCTGGTCAGCCCATGCTTCACGGCATGCACGGTGCGCCATTCAGCCGGCGTCAATACATCATCGTGTGGAGGTCTTCCGCGGCGTGGTCGGCTTGCCATGAACCAATCTTATGCCCGCGCGAGGCTAATTTCCCTCCCCCATCCAAATGTGACTCAAGAACCGCGAATTTTGCCGCGATACATCACCGCCTCGCAGGGATTTGCACCCAGTCCGTAGCACAGCTCGGCCGGCCGGCTGATGCGCCAGAACGCCAGATCGGCCTGCTTGCCGACTTCGATTGTCCCCACATCGGCAAGCACGCCCAACGCACGCGCGGCCTGCCGCGTGACGCCGGCCAGCGCTTCTTCGGGCGTCAAGCTAAACAAGCTGCAGGCCATGCTCATCGCCAGCAGGATGGACGTGCACGGCGAAGTGCCCGGATTGCTGTCGGTGGCCACGGCCAGCGGCACACCGGCACTGCGCAGCAGGCCTATCGGCGGCGGCGTCGTTTGCCGCAAAGTAAAATAGGCGGTGGGCAGCAGTACCGCGACAGTTCCGGAGTCCGCCAGGGCCCGCGCACCTTCTAATCCGACAAACTCGAGATGGTCCGCCGACAGCGCACGCCATTTGGCGGCGGCCTGCGCGCCGCCCATGTCGCTCAGCTGGCCCGCATGTACGTGCGCGGCGAGCCCCAGCTTCTGCGCAGCCTCCAAAAATTGTTCCGTCTCCGCGACCGAGAACGCGATGTCTTCACAAAAACTGTCCACCGCATCCACAAGGCCGGCAGCATGGAGGGAAGTGAGCCAGGGTCCGCTGACTTCATTCACGAATTGCTGGCGCCGCGCGGCAAATTCGGGCGGCAGCGAGTGCAGGCCCAGAAATGTTTTCTTGACCGTGATGGGCAAGGTTTCGCCCAGCTTCCGCGCCACCTCGAGCGAGCGGCGTTCGACCGCCAATTCCAGCCCGTAGCCGGACTTGATCTCGATGGTGGTAACGCCTTCGGCCATCAAGCATCGCAGCCGCCGCGCAGCCGACTCGTACAGCGAGTCGGCGCTCGCTGCCCGGGTATCGCGCATCGTCGATTGGATGCCGCCGCCGGCTCGCGCAATATCTTCATAAGAAGCGCCGCACAGACGCTGCTCGAACTCCGCCACGCGATTGCCGCCGTAGACGAGGTGCGTGTGGCTGTCGATAAGCCCGGGCGTAATCCACTGGCCTTGCGCCTCGTGGACCGGCAGGCCTTGTGATTGCGCCAGGCGCCGCGCTTCGTTGGCGGCGCCCAGCCAGGCAATGCGCTCGCCCTTCACGGCAATTGCGGCGTCGTGCAGGCTTCCATAAGGCTCATCGCCCGTCATGGTCGCGATATTCGCGCCCACCCACACCTGATCCCAATCGTTGTCCGAAAATTTAGGCACAACGTTATGATACAGCCAACATGGCTATTTACCGTTTGCAGTCCGCCTATTTGCCGCAAGGATGGGCGCGCGATGTCCTGGTCACTGTGACCTCCGCGGGATTGATCAGCGCGGTCGAACCGGCGGCGCCCCAGTCGCCGACGCCGCACACTGCTGCCATTGAGCGCATCGATGGCATCGTCGTTCCCGGCATGCCCAACGCGCATAGTCACGCCTTCCAGCGCGCCATGGCGGGAAACGCGGAATTCCGTCTGACCGCGCGCGACAGCTTTTGGACCTGGCGCAAGGCAATGTATGGCCTCGCGAATCGAATCGAGCCGGAAGATTTGCAGATCGTCGCAACGCAGCTGTTCGTCGAGATGCTCAAATCAGGCTACACCTCCGTCGCCGAGTTTCACTATCTACATCGGTCGAGCGCCGCTGCACAGCATTCGGGTTCGAATCCGCTGTGGGACGCGATCGACAACGCCGCGCGCGTTGCCGGCATTGGGCTCACGTTTTTGCCCACGCTATATCAGAGCAGCGACTTCGGCGGTCAGCCGTTGAAACCGGAGCAGGCGCGCTTTTTCCTGGACACCGACGACTTCTTGCGCGCCGTCGAAGCGCGCATCGGCGCCGCGCGCGGCGCAGGGGAAATACATCGGCGCACGGGCGCCGCTTTCCACAGCCTGCGTGCCGTTCCGCTCGATAACCTGCGCCGCGCCGCGCTCGGGCTTCGCGGCATCGACGCGAACATGCCGGTGCACATCCATGTCGCGGAGCAGATGCTGGAAGTGCGCGCCTGCGAGCGCGCAACTGGCCGGCGGCCGATCGAGCTGCTGCTGGATCAAGGTCTGCTGACGCCGCACTGGTGCGTGGTTCATGCCACTCATGCCACTGCGGAAGAACTCCATGGCATCGCCGCAGCCGGCGCTGTTGTCTGCGTCTCCATCAGCACCGAGGCCAACTTGGGCGATGGCAGCTTCGATGCCGTCCGTTTCTTGAAGATGGGCGGAAAACTCTGTGTCGGCTCAGACAGTCAGTCCACCGTCAGTCCGGCCGAAGAGCTGCGCTGGCTCGAATATCAGCAGCGCCTGCGCAGGAAGCGACGCGGCGTACTCGCGGACAGAAACGAACCGCACGTCGGGACCCGGCTGTGGCGCGACGCGGCGCTGCACGGGGCGCAGGCCCTCGGCCAGCCGGTTGGCAGCATCGCGGTTGGACGCGGCGCGGATTGGCTGGTGCTCGACGCGTCGCATCCTGCCATGGCGGGCACCGTCGTCGATGCCGCGCTTGATCGATTATTGTTCGCCGGCGCCGACCGGGCGATCCGCGACGTCATGGTCGGGGGCCGGTGGGTGATTAAAGATCACCGCCATGCTGCCGATGAGCAGTTGCGCGTCGATTTTACCCGCGTAATGAGGAACTTGAGCACCGATTGACTGTACCTGTCTATACAGCTTAATCTGCACCCATGAGCAAGGCCGCCATGTCATTGCAACCCCTGTATTTACAGGTCAAGCGCCATATTTTGGACAATATTGGCTCGGGCAAATGGGGCGCCTCCGCGCGCGTGCCTTCCGAGAACGATATCGTGCGATCGTTCGGCGTTTCACGCATGACCGCCAATCGAGCATTGCGCGAATTGCGCGACGAGGGCGTGTTGGTGCGCATCGCCGGCGTCGGCAGCTTCGTCGCAGACCGCCACGCGCGTGCGCATCCGCTGGAAATCCGCGGCATCGCCGACGAGATTCGCGACCGCGGCCACGTGCACCGGGCCGAAATCGTATCGCTGGAGCGAATTCGCGCCGCGGCGGAACTCGCGGAGGACTTCGGCATTGCCGCGCGCAGTGAATTGTATTGCTCGCTGATCGTGCACTTCGAAAATGACCGGCCCATTCAACTCGAAGATCGCTATGTCCTGCCTAAGCTCGCGCCCGACTACCTCAACATGGATTTCAGCCGCGCGACGCCGCACGACTACCTGATCAGAGTCGCGCCCCTGCAGGAAGCGGAACATCTGTTGCGCGCGGAGATGCCGGACGCTCGCACACGCAAGTTGCTGGCGATGAAGCGCGACGAGCCGTGTTTGGTCGTGATTCGCAGAACTTGGACCGCCGGCCAGATCGCTTCGATCGTCCGCTTGTACTACCCCGGCTCCCGTTATGAATTATCCGGCCGATTTCGCCCCTAAAGGACTAGCATGCTCGCCCCTCTCAAACCCAGAAACATCCGCGCGCCGCGCGGCAACACCTTGAGCGCCCGCACTTGGATGACCGAAGCGCCGCTGCGCATGCTGATGAATAATTTGGACGCCGAAGTCGCCGAAAATCCCGCCGAACTGGTGGTGTACGGCGGCATCGGCCGCGCGGCCCGCGACTGGAATTGCTACGACCGCATCGTCGAAACGTTGAAGGTCCTGACCGAAGAGGAAACCTTGCTGGTGCAGTCCGGCAAGCCGGTGGGCGTGTTTCCCACGCACGCCGACGCGCCGCGGGTGCTCATTGCCAATTCCAATCTCGTGCCGCACTGGGCGACCTGGGAGCACTTTCACGAACTCGACCGCAAGGGACTCGCGATGTTCGGCCAGATGACCGCGGGTTCGTGGATCTATATCGGCAGCCAGGGGATCGTGCAGGGCACGTACGAGACCTTCGCCGAAATGGGCCGGCGTCACTTCGGCGGCAATCTCAAGGGCAAATGGATTCTCACCGCCGGCTTGGGCGGCATGGGCGGTGCACAGCCGCTGGCAGCGACCATGGCGGGTGCGAGCCTGCTCGCGGTCGAGTGCCGCCAGAGCCGCATCGCCAAACGTCTCGAGACCGGCTACATCGACGCCGAAGCGCGCACCTTGGACGACGCGCTGACGATGATCGACACCTCTAAGAAGCAGGGAAAGCCGATCTCGGTGGCGCTGCTCGGCAATATCGTCGATGTGCTGCAGACAATGCTCGAGCGCGGAATCAAGCCGGATGCGCTCACCGATCAAACCTCCGCTCACGACCCGGTCAACGGCTATCTGCCCCAGAGCTGGTCCGTCGAGCAATGGGACGAACGGCGCGTGGCGGATCCTGCCGGCACCGCGGCCGCTGCGTCGCTCTCGATGGCCAAGCACGTCGAATTGCTGCTGCGCTTCAAGCGCATGGGGCTGCCGGTTTTCGATTACGGCAACAACATCCGGCAAGTCGCATTCGACGCCGGCGTCGCGCAGGCCTTCGATATTCCAGGATTCGTGCCCGAATTTATCCGGCCGCTGTTTTGCCGGGGCGTGGGCCCGTTTCGCTGGGTGGCCCTGTCGGGCGATCCGGAAGATATCTACAAGACCGACGCCAAGGTCAAGGAGCTCATTCCGGACGATCCGCATTTGCATCAATGGCTCGACATGGCGCGCTCGCGCATTCAGTTTCAGGGGCTGCCGGCACGTATTTGCTGGGTGGGCTTGGGTCAGCGGCACCGGCTGGGATTGGCATTCAACGACATGGTCAAGAGTGGCGAACTCTCCGCGCCGGTCGTGATCGGCCGGGACCATCTTGATTCCGGTTCGGTCGCCAGCCCGAATCGCGAGACCGAGGCGATGAAGGACGGCTCCGATGCCGTATCCGACTGGCCGCTGCTCAACGCGATGCTCAACACCGCATCGGGCGCAACCTGGGTATCGATTCATCACGGCGGCGGCGTCGGTATGGGGTATTCGCAGCACGCCGGGCTCGTCATCGTCTGCGATGGCAGCGACGCTGCAGCCAAGCGAATTCGACGCGTGCTGTGGAACGATCCCGCCACCGGCGTCATGCGCCACGCCGATGCCGGCTATGAGGCCGCCATTGCCTGCGCTCGAGAACAAGGACTCAAGCTGCCGATGATCGAGCAGCCTTAAGTGAGCAACACCCTGGTCCTGCAGGCCGGCGCGTTGTCCTTATGCACGCTGCGGCGAATCTACGAGCACCCAACCGTGCTCAAGCTCGCGCCGCAGGATCTCAGCCGCATCGAACAAGCCAGTTCGCTGGTGGCCAAACTGGTCGCGAGCGGCGATGTCGTCTACGGCATCAACACCGGTTTCGGCCTGCTCGCGCAGACGCGCATTCCCAACGAGCAGCTCGAGCTTCTGCAGCGCAATTTGCTGCTATCGCATTCCGCCGGTGTCGGCGATGCGCTGCCCGATGCTGTGGTTCGACTCATCCTCGCCCTCAAAATCAACGCATTGGCGCGCGGCCACTCGGGGGTCACCCTTGCACTGGTCGAAGCGCTGCTCGCCCTGCTCGAACACGAGGTGTATCCGCTGATTCCCGCTCAAGGGTCGGTGGGTGCGTCGGGCGACCTTGCGCCATTGGCGCATCTGAGTGCCACCCTGCTCGGCCTCGGCGAGGTGCGCGTCCGCGGCAAAACGCTGTCCGCCGTGGAGGGCTTGCGCCATGCCGGGCTGCAACCGATCAAGTTGCACGCCAAAGAAGGATTGGCCCTGATCAACGGCACGCAAGTGTCCACGGCTCTGGCGCTGGCGGGACTGTTTGGCGCCGAGGATCTGTTCGCCGCCGCGATCGTCGCGGGAGCCATGTCGGTCGATGCACTGAAAGGCAGCGATTCGCCCTTCGATGCACGCATCCAGCAGGTTCGTGGGCAACCCGGGCAGATTGCGGTGGCGCGCGAGTATCGGGAACTGATCGCGGGCAGCGCCATCCGCGCTTCGCATCTCGATTGCGCGCGCGTACAGGACCCGTATTCCTTCCGCTGTCAGCCTCAAGTGATGGGGGCCTGTCTGGATGTGATTCGCAATTGCAGCGTGACGTTGGCTATAGAAGCCAACGCGGTGACCGACAATCCGCTCCTATTCACCGAGGCAGGCGACGTGCTATCAGGCGGAAACTTTCACGCCGAGCCCGTGGCCTTTGCCGCTGACACGCTTGCGCTGGCGATCGCGGAAATCGGCAGCCTCTCGGAACGTCGTACCGCCGTCCTGGTGGACCCGAAGATGAGCGGCTTGCCGGCCTTCTTGGTCAATAACAGCGGACTGAATTCCGGTTTCATGATTGCGCAAGTCACTGCCGCGGCGCTCGTGGCGGAGAACAAGACGATCGCATCGCCCGCAAGCGTCGATTCGATTCCAACGTCGGCGAATCAGGAAGACCATGTCAGCATGGCAACCCATGCGGCGCGGCGCTTGGGCGCAATGGTCGACAACGCCGCCGCCGTTGTCGGTATCGAGTTGCTGGCGGCGGCCCAGGGAATTGATTTCCACCGGCCCGCAAAATCATCGCGGCGCCTCGAAGAGGTCCATGCGCAGATACGCGGCGAGGTTGCCTTCTACTCCGCGGATCGGTATTTCGCCCCTGATATCGGCCTGGCGCGTTCTTGGGTAAAATCCGGTCGCTTCACCGCCTTGGTCCAGCGAGTCCTTCCATCAGGGTCATCCGAGACATGAAATTCTACGGCGCGTTGTTGTTCATTCTCTGCGGCTTCGCCGCTTCCGGCCGCGCGGCCGAAGTCAACCTCGCCACACTCACCTGCGTTCGGTATCAAAACGAAATCATCGCCGCTCCGGCGGCGTCGCGGGGCGCAGATTCAATCAATACCGTGATGTGGCTGTTCGGCTACTCCGTGGGCAAGTCCGGCGCGCATGTCATGTATGGAGATGCTCTGGCGGGTTTTGGATTTGCGCTCGACGCCGAATGCAAAAATAATCCTGCGGAAAGCCTGCTCGATGCGCTCGCAACGATCAAACCCGACTCCAAGAACCCGATGGACCTCAGCGTACTGGAATGCCAGACGTTCGCGTCCCGTCACCTGGAACTCGGGCAATCGGATCGCGAAAGCGCGGATACCATCATGATGTGGCTGTTTGGTTTCGCCGTGGCGAAGTCCGGCAGCCATGTGTTTAACCCGGGCGGACTCGCGGGCTTTGAGGGCACGCTCATGGGTGACTGCAAGAAAAATCCGGGCCGCAGTCTTGCCGACGCCTTGAGCGCGATAAAATTCCCGGTTTCCAAACCTTAAGCGGAAGGGCGCACAACCGCACGTGAAAAACTGCGCGGGCCGGCGCGATCGTGACTCACGCGCATATATTGATCCGCGAGACTCACATGCGCAGGAAAGTAGGGGTGTGTCGCCAACTCCGAAGCTTCCAATTGCTCCAGGATCAATCCGACCCTTTCAGGCGTGCCCAAGTCGGTCCATCCGCAGCGCGGCACGGTGAGGACCTTCATCATGGATTCCTTGCCCTGCAGCACCTCTCGAGAAAAGTCCACGGTCTTCAGATCTCGATAGACCGATTCGAGGTTGGCGCCATCGAAGCCGCGCATGGCGGCGATCGTGGCCGCATAGCTTTCGTCGAATAGGCTGAGCAAGGTTCGGACCGACGCCGCCATTATGAACACATTCCAGAGCGCTCCCTGATCGAGCATCACTCGCGCTCTGATTTCATTGGGCTTTTCAATGAAACGCAGTACGTCCACCGGGCCCCTCCGCGAGCGCGACGTCGGCAGGATATAGCCCAGTTCGGTATCGGGCGCGTCGGGCTCCATACCGAGCAAATACATCGACCCGCGGTCCGAATTTGCCAGCTCGGCTGCCTGTCGCAGCGATGAGGCCATGGTTTCTTCGTCGCGCAGGTAGTGATCGGCCGGCAACAGAACCACCACGGCATCCGGATCCCGCTCCATAATCCGCAACAGCGGCAGCAAGACGCCATAAGCGGTACCGCGGTTGTGCGGTTGCGTAATGACGTTCTGCTCCGGCAGGTAACTGAGGATGGGAGTCCACCACTGCCGATGCTGCTCAGCGACGACGCTGCATACTCGCTGCAGGGCCGCTACGGCAGTCGCGCGCTGCAGTGCCTCTTGCAACAGGCAGGGGCCGCCTTGCAAGGAGCAAAACTGTTTGGGCACGATCACGCCTGCATCGTTTCTCGTCAGTCCGCGCAGACGGCTTCCCTCGCCGGCGGCTAGCACGAGAGCCCAGATATTCGAGGGGTGTTTCACGTTGCACGCATGCTCTCTCGAAGAAACAGCTGAAAAAAGCGCACTCAGTCCTGTTGCACTGTAGGAATGCACCGATAGCAACCCGCTAAGACCTTTCCTACGGTCGCTCGCTCGCTCGACCGAATGCCCCAGGCAGCGCTTCGTGGTCCACTGAGCACATGGGAAGGCACGCAGAAAAACGCAACATGTCACATGCCGTGCTGGGCGTTGCATCATTTCTTTTAGTCTATTCTCTGCTGCTCAATTCAGCTTTTGCCGCACCGCCCCTCGGCCGCCAATCATTTCGCGGGCCCAGCCAACCCCAGGCACTCCAGGGACGCCCGCAAGGTCCTCAAGGGTTGGCGCAACATTTGGATTTGCGAGCCCCGTCGCACCTTGAGATGGCGGCAAATGCCGCCGAAAGGAGCCATTCCTTCGCAGCGCCGACGCTTCGTCAGAATCTCAGTTCCCAAGAACAGGTCCCGCTTGCGGCAATGGCTTCAGATGGCATGCGTACACGTCCTGCGCTCCAGGATTTCGTTCGCCGGGTGCACCATGAGGGCTTGCCGGTGGCGCGCCTGTTCGAGAGCAAGTCGGCACTGGTGCATGTCGGTCTGAGTCCCAAGGGTAAGCCCGGCCTATGGCTGGTACAGAAAATTCACTGATGAGAATTCTGTACGTCGAGGACAACGCCCTGGTGCGTGAAGTAACCTCCGAATTGATGGCTCATGACGGGCGCCAAATCGTCGCCTGCGCCAGCGCCGAGCAGGGCTTGAAGGAATTTCATGCCAGCGCGTTTGATGTCGTCATTACCGACGTCAGCTTGCCGGTCATGTCGGGCATCGACCTCGCGCGCAGCATCCTACAGGTCAAGCCGCAGATGCCCATCATCATCGCATCGGGTTATTCGTTGGATTTCGGGCTGGAGAATTGGGGCGCAAACGTTCGCGCCATCATCAAACCATTCGCACCGCCCGAAATCGAAGCTCTGATCAGCGATCTCATCCCGGGCTAAGCATCCGCGCGCGGCAGCCGGATATGAAACGCCGTCTCGCCGGCCTCGCCCGTCTTCACCTCCACCTTACCGTCGTGCGCCTCCACGATCTGGGAGACGATGTAGAGACCCAAGCCCAATCCATCCGCCCGCCCTGATTGGCGCTGCGCGCCGCGGAACGGATCGAAGAGGTGCGGCAGGATGTCGGCCGGAATGACGCCGCCATTCTTGACAACCAGCGTTACCGTGTCGCGCTGAGTGCCGTCGAGCCGCACGCCAATCGGTGCCGCCGTACTGCCGTGCTTGAGGGCGTTGCCGATGAGATTCGAGGCCACCTGTGCGATGCGCTCGGGATCCCAGAAGCCGCTCAAATTGCCGTCATACGCCGCCTCGATGACCCGTTCAGGAGCTGCCGCTTGATGCTCTCGCAGCACTCTCTCGACCAATGTTTTGAAATCGACCGGTTCGCGCTTGACGATGATGCCGCCGCCAAGCCTGGCGCGCGCCAAATCCAGCATGTCCTCGATCATTCGGGCCATGCGATTGCCGCTGGTGACGATACGCCCCGCAGCGTCCAGCGCGGCTTTATCATCGCTGCGGCGCTGCAGCAGGTGGGCCGAAGCCAGAATCGCGCTCAACGGGCTGCGCAGATCGTGCGCCAGCAAGGCGCTGAACATTTCATTCAGACGCAGCGTCTCCGTTCGATCGCTGAGTTCCACGGCCAGCTGCCGGCGCTGCCGATACAGCTCAAAAAATACGTCGGCCTTGTTCTTGAGAATGTGCGGTTCGATGGGCTTGTGGATGAAATCGACGGCGCCGGTTTCGTAGCCCTTGAACAACCGATGTTGCTCGCGCGCGCCTGCGGTCACGAATATCAAGGGTATGTGCCGCGTGCGTTCGCTGCCGCGCATCAACTCGGCGAGTTCGAAGCCATCCATGTCGGGCATCTGCACATCGAGAAAAGCCAGCGCCACATCGTGCACCAACAGCAATTCCAATGCCTCTGAGCCGGAACGCGCCGTCAGCACTTCAACGTCCGGGCGTGCCAATAGAGCCGAGAGCGCAAGGAGATTCTCCTCGAGGTCGTCGACCAGCAGGCACTTAATCGGGGAAAGCGCTCTTGTATCCATGTTCAGTTGACCGGCCTGGTAACCGCGGCAGCGTTCAAGGTGCGCAGCATTTCGGCGATTTCGTCCAGCGGCAACACCCAGTCCGCCGGGCGCAACTTGAGCGCGGACAAAACCATCTGCGGCGCCAGCGCGGTCTGCGGGCATTGTACAACGGTGACGCCGCCCGCATCGTGAATCGCCGCAAGACCCGAAGCGCCATCCTCGTTCGCACCCGTGAGAATGATTCCCAACAGACGATCGCCATAGATTTCGGCGGCCGATTCGAATAGCACGTCGATGGAGGGACGCGAATGATGCACAGGATCATCCGCGGACAGTGAGATCTGCGGGCCGCGGTCCACCAGCAAGTGGTAGTCGGCCGGCGCAAAATAAACCGTCCCGGCCGCCACCGTCTCTTTATCTTCCGCCTCCCGCACGGGAACCGCACACCTGCGCTCGAATATTTCAACGAGCACGCTCGGTTTGTCGCGCGGCAAGTGCAGCACGATGAACACCGGCGGCCGCAAGCCGGGCGAGAGCGCGGGAAGCAGCGCAGTGAGCGCTTCGATGCCGCCGACGGAGGCGCCAATGACCACGGCGTCAACGCGCTCCGAGAGATTCACAGCTCAGCCCTCTTTTGAAATATTCTCTCGCCAGGCACGAAATCCAGGAACGCGTCGGCCTGCGAGGAAAAACGCAAGGACTCTTTCGCGCCGATGCCGAGAAACCCTTGGCGGCACAACGCTTCACGAAACAGCCCGAGCGCCCGATCCTGCAGAACGCGATTGAAGTAGATCAGAACGTTGCGGCAGGAAACCAATTGCACCTCCGCGAATACGCTGTCGGTCGCCAGGCTGTGATCCGAAAAGACAATATGATCTTTCAGCGCCTTGTTGAAGACTGCCCGGCCATACGCAGCCGTGTAGTAGTCTGAAAGAGACGCGCGGGCGCCCGATTTGCGGTGATTGGCCGTGAATCCGGCAATGCGCTCCACGTCATAAACCCCGGCCGCCGCTTTTTGCAGCGTGCCCGAATTGATGTCGGTGGCATAGATGATGGTCTTGGACAACAGACCCTCCTCCTGAAGCAGAATCGCAAGCGAGTATGCCTCCTCGCCCGCACTGCAGCCGGCCACCCATACCTTGAGAAACGGATAAGTGCGGAGCAAGGGCACGACCTGCTCGCGCAGCGCCAGAAAATATGCCGGATCGCGGAACATTTCACTCACCTGCACGGTGAGAAAATCCAGCAACGCCGAGAATGTCGCTGGATCGTGCACAACTTTGTCTTGAAGCTGCGACAGTGTGCGGCAATTGAAGCGCGTCATGGCGGCCCGCAAGCGCCGCCGCAGCGATGCCGGCGCGTAGCCGCGAAAATCATAGTGATAAATGTGATAAATGGCATCGATCAGGAGCCGGAACTCTACGTCAAATTCCCGTCCCGCCGCTCTGGCGGCGCTTACTTCGGCATCCATACGCGCACCAGCGACAGCAGCTTCTCCACATCCAGAGGCTTGGCGATATAGTCGTTTGCGCCGGCCGCCAGGCTTTTGTCGTGGTCATCGGCCATGGCCTTCGCCGTCAGTGCGATGATGGGCAGGTTCTTCCATTCACTGCGCTTGCGGATTTCGCGCATGGCGGTCAGGCCGTCCATTTCGGGCATCATGATGTCCATTAGGACCAGGTCGATGCGCGCCGGTTCCTGCGACGACCGGGTTAGGACTTCGAGAGCCTCGCGGCCGTTGCGCGCAATGACGACCGTGATCCCCTTGGGTTCGAGCACGCTCGACAAAGCAAATACGTTGCGCACATCGTCCTCGACGATGAGCACGCGCCGCCCTTCAAGCACGCTCTCCCGGTTGCGCGCCGATTTGAGCATCTGCTGGCGCTCGGGCGGAAGCTTGGCCTCGACCTGATGCAGAAACAGCGTGACTTCGTCCAGCAAGCGCTCCGGGGAGCGCGCGTCCTTGATGATGATCGACTTGGAATAGCGGCGCAGTCTCTGCTCTTCCTCGCGGGTCAGATCCCGGCCGGTGTAGATAATGACCGGCGGGAATGACACATCATCTTGCAGCGACATCTTTTCCAACAGATCGTAGCCGCTGAGGTCCGGCAGATTCAGGTCCACGACCATGCAATCGAAAGTCGTGACCTTCAACTGTGCGAGCGCTTCGCCCGCGCTAGCCACGGCGGTGATCTGCACGTCGCCGTTGCTCAATAGATGACGGATGCTCTCCCGCTGGCGAACGTCGTCCTCGACCACCAGCACGCGTCGCACGATTTGCGAAAACTTGGCTTCCAGGCGCCGCAGCGCCTCCACCAGCTCCTCCCGCTTCGCGGGCTTCAACGCATAGCCGATCGCGCCGAGTTCCAGGGCCTCTCGCTTATAGTCGGATATCGAGACCATGTGCACCGGGATATGGCGCGTGCGCGGATTGCGCTTCAGCTGATCGAGCACGCCGAGCCCGGAGTGGTCAGGAAGATTGACGTCCAGGAGAATTGCGCTGGGCAGAAATTGGCCGGCAGCGATCAGTCCATCATTGGCCGACGCCGCGGCGACGCACTGAAACCCCATTTCATGCACGAGATCCCGCAAGATCATCGCAAACGAAGGGTCATCTTCGACCAGCAGAATGACCCGGCCGCCCGGCGTAATCGCATTGCGATCATCGTCGGTCGCAGCCGGCGCGGGCTTTTCGACCGCGGTACTCGTTGGCGGCTTCGCAAACATCGGAGCCTTCGCTCTTATTTCCTGGGGCGGTGCGCCCGGGCTGAAAGTGACCGGCAGCGTCAAGGTGAATACACTTCCCGCCCCGAGTTCGCTCTGCACGCTGAGCAAGCCGCCCAACAGTATCGCCAAATCCCTCGAGATCGACAGACCGAGCCCCGTGCCGCCGAATTTTCGGTGAATGCTGCCGTCAGCCTGCCGAAATGCCTCGAAGATGACTTCCTGCTGATGCGGCGCGATGCCGACGCCGGTGTCGCGCACGGCAAAGGCCACGGATCCTTTCCGCGGAGAAAATACCCGGAGGGCCACCTCGCCCTTTTCCGTAAATTTAAAGGCATTCGACAGCAGGTTCTTGAGAATTTGTCCGAGCCGCAGCGGATCCGTTTCGATCTGCTCAGGCACGCCGGGTTCGATCGACCAGGAAAATCGCAGGCGATTTTGATCGGCGGTGGGTTGAAAGGTCTTGACGAGCCCTTCGATCGCCGCTGCCATCGAGACCCGCTCAGGGGTCAGCTCGACTTTCCCTGCCTCGATTCTCGACAGGTCGAGTACATCGTTGATCAACGCCAGCAAATCGTTGCCCGCCGAGGTGATGGTCTGCGCGAATTTCACCTGGGCGGCGGTCAAGTTGCCGTCCTTGTTGTCGGCGAGCAGTTTCGCCAGTATCAAGGTCGAGTTGAGCGGCGTGCGCAGCTCGTGGCTCATGTTCGCCAGGAACTCGCTCTTGTACTCATTCGCCCGTTGCAGCTCGTCCGATCGGGCGGTCAGCACATCGTGGGCCTTTGTCAGTTCATCCTTCTGATGCGCGAGTTGTTGCGCCTGCTCCTCGAGCTGGGAATTGATCTGCTCGAGCTCCGCTTGTTGCGACTCGAGATTGGCCTGCGATTCCCGGAGGGCGCGGCCTTGCTCCTCGAGTTCCTCATTGCTGACGCGCAACTCCTCCGAACCGGCCTGCAGCTCTTCTGCCTGCTGTTGAGTTTCCTGCAGCAATTCCTCGAGGCGTTGCCGATCCTTCGCAGCGCGCACGGCGACGGCGATCGATTCGGAAGCACGCGACAGCAGCTCGCGTTGATCGATATCGGTTGCGCCGAAAAAACCCAGCTCCAAAACCGCCTGGACGACGCCGTCAATACTCGCGGGCACCACGACCAGCTCGTCCGGCGTTCCCGTGCCGAGGCCCGACGTAATCGGCAGATAGCCGGCCGGCACGTCGCGCACTCGAAGCGCCCGTCTATCCTTGGCCGCCTGACCCACCAATCCGTCACCCGGACGCACGGCAGCCACGCCACCGGCCGCGGGAAGGGCATATGCGGCAAAGCGCCGGTAACCGCCGCTCTCGGCAATGTAGACGGCGCCGACTTGAGCCTCGACGAAGCCCGCCAAGAACCCGAGCAGGTTGGCGCCCAGTTTCTCGAGCGGCTGATCGCCCTGCATTTGCTCGCTCAGGCCCATCTGTCCGGTTCTAATCCAGGCCTGCGTTTGCCGCGCTCGGAAATCGCGGGACGCGACAATTGCGGCCCCCGCGATCAATAACAAGAGGACTCCGGAGCCGCCCCAGGTTACCGCCAGCGATACGGTCGCGGCTTTTTCCGACTGCCGGTTGCGCGTCGCGATCAACTCGCGCTCCGCTACTTCCATGTCCTCCGCGGCGCTGCGAATGCGATCCATGTAGATCTTGCCGCGGTCGGTGTGAACGATGGCGAGCGCGGCGTCGACCTTGCCGGCACGGCGTGCGGTGACGGTGGACTCCAATTCGGTCATCTTGAGTTTTGCAAGCGACTCGAGTGCGTCCAGCCGCCGTCGCTGCTCAGGCCGGTCGTCGAGCAACGCATGCAGGATCTTGAGATCATCGGGCAGCGCATCCTTCGCATCTGTGTACGGAGTGAGGTAGCTCTCCTCCCCGGTGAGCAAAAATCCACGCTGTCCGGTTTCAGCATCCTTCAACGTAGACAGCAGAGCTTCGAGACGCCCGAGCACTTGAACGCCTTGCGTGAGGTCCGCACCGGTGGACATCGTTTGCCGTAAGGATTGGTAGGACAGCAACGCGATGATCACCACCGCGATCACGGCGAGGAGGAATCCGATCAGGGTTTTCGGGGGCAGGGGCAGGCCGCCGCGTTGGACGCCAATCGAGTTCTTTGAGGGAATACTGGGATCCATGGCGTCTCGATTGGCAGTGTTGGAAATCTTACGTGAGAAGCTCAAGCGTGCCTGTAGGAAACGGCCGACATTTGGGCGTTAGTTGTTCGAGCGCCTGCCGCTGCGGCGCTGAAATGACAACAGCAACAGCGCAGCGGCAAGCGCAAAGTACGCGGCACAGAATTGACTGGCAACGTTGCGCGCCACGCCGTTCAACTGCGGCAACAGGTAGGCGCTGCCATCGAGCCGGACCGAGTGAATAATGCCGAAAAAGCACAGCACACCACCCGCCGTCAGGTAGACCGCCGCGGATCGCAGTCTGCGTTCGGTCATCTCAACCACGAAGGCCGCCCAAATGGTCGCAGTGATGATGAAGCCGTTGCCCAGCGCAACGATGACGCTCAAAGTCGGCAGGCCATGGTCGGGCGCCGCCAGCAGCGCGCTGAATCGCTCCGATGAAACGAATTTCGAATCGCTCAGCTCAATGCTCAAGAGACGCGCGATCGATGGGAAGAAACTGATCGCCACTGCAATTGCATGACGCGCGGGCACCGCGCCGAACGCCTGTGCGGTGATATTGAGCGCGAGAAACACCAAGACCGGCGCCAGCGCCGCGAGCGGCACCGCCTCAATGATGTTGGCTAAAAATCCGAGCATGCCGCCGACGCCGATGAAAATGCCGGTGAGCAGCGTGTAGCCGGAGCGTGCGCCCATTTCCTTGAACGCGGGATGCCCGATATACGGCGTGGTCTGCGCCACACCGCCCGTCATGCCCGCCAGCAAGGTTGCCGCCCCTTCCGCGAGCAGTATGCTGCGTACGTCGTAGTCATCGCCCGCGACGCGCGCGCTCTCGGTGTTGTTGACGCCGCCGACCACCGTCAACAGGGCGAAAGGAATGATCAGCGGAAGGTAATTCCCCAAACTCGCAAAGCCGTGAAAAATTCCCGCGTCGGGATGCGGAACCGCAAAACGTAAGGTCGGCAGGGTCGGCGCAGGACTCTGCATGCCGAGGAACCCCAAGTACCCCGCGGCATAATAAATCAAGGTCCCCACGATGACCGCAAAGAGAACGCCCGGCATTCGCAGCGGCACCGGCCCCTTGGCAACCAAGGCGTAGAGCACGAGTCCCAAGGTGACCAGGCCGACGACGGGAAACTGCAGCAAATCCACCATCGGAAAGAATCCAATCAAAGTCAGGGCAATGCCGGCGAGCGAACCCAAGAGTCCCGCCATCGGAATGACGCGCCGAACAGCTCGGCCCGTAAAGGACAGCAGCAGCTTGAGCACGCCCATGGAAACGGTCGCAGCCATGCCGAGATACCAGGTTTCGAGCCCGGCGGCGGTTGGATCCATACCGGCCGCACGAAACCCGGCGAACGCCGGACCCAGCACCAGCAAGGCCATGCCGATCGTCGACGGCGTATCCAAGCCGAAGGGCATGGCGGTAATGTCGCTGCGACCGGTGCGGCGCGCCAGCCTGACGGCCAGCGCGGTGTAGACCAAGTCGCCCACGAGCACACCAAATGCGGTGCCGGGAAACATCTTCCCAAAGACAATGTCCGCGGGAACGCCGAACACGCCGATCAATATGGCGGCGAGCAATCCCAAGACCGACAAATTATCGACGACCAAACCGAGAAATCCGTTGACGTCGCCGGGAACCAGCCGAAAGTAAGACGTCTGGGTGCCGCTAGTTCCCAAGATTGAGCAGCGCCGCGTTGCCGCCCGTCGCCGTCGTATTAACCGTGAGCGTGCGTTCATTCGCGAAGCGCGCCAGATAATGCGGACCGCCCGCCTTCGGACCCGTGCCTGAAAGTCCGTTGCCGCCAAAGGGCTGCACACCCACCACTGCCCCGATCATGTTGCGATTGACATAGGTGTTGCCGATCGAGGTGTCCGCGAAGACTTCCCGCCAGAAGGACTCCAGCCGCGTTTGCACACCCAGGGTGAGCCCGTAGTGGCTGGCGCGAATCGCCTGCAGAACCTGTTGTATGTCGCTCGATCGATATCGCACGACGTGCAAAATCGGGCCGAATTCCTCGTGGGTCAGCTGACCCGCGGTATCGAGTTCAATCAGATGCGGCGCGAAGAAACTACCATGGGCATGCGCTTCGCCGAGTGCGCAGGCTTTCACGATCCGTGCTTCCTTGCGCATCCGCTCCACATGTTGCGCCAGGCCGTCGCGGGCGACGGCATTGATGACCGGCCCCACATCAGTCTGAAGATCGGCAGGATCGCCGATGAGCAGCTCATCCATGGCGCCTGAAAACATTTCCAAAACCGAATCGGCGATTTCCTCCTGCAGGAACAACAGCCGCAACGCGGAACAACGCTGCCCGGCGCTCATGAATGCCGAGCTCACCACATCGTCCACGACCTGCTCCGGCAGCGCGGTCGAATCAACGATCATCGCGTTCAAGCCGCCGGTCTCTGCAATCAACGGCACGATGATTCCGCCGCGGGCGGCCATCGAGCGATTGATCGTCAAGGCGGTTGCCGTCGAGCCTGTCATCGCCACGCCTGCAAGGGCAGGATGCGCCAGCGCCACTTCGCCGAACAGGCGTCCGGGGGTGGGAATCAAATGCAGCGCCTGCGGCGGAATCCCCGCCGCGTGCAGCAGGCGAACAAATCGGGCGGCGATCAACGGCGTGGGTTCGGCCGGTTTGGCGACGACGGCATTTCCTGCCGCGAGCGCCGCAGTCACCTGACCTGCAAAAATGGCCAGCGGGAAGTTCCATGGGCTGATGCAGGCAAACACTCCGCGCCCTTGCAGCATCAGCTCGTTGATCTCGCCGGTGGGGCCCTCGAGACGCTCTGGATTCGCAAACTGCTTGCGTGCGCGCAGCGCATAGTAGCGGCAATAGTCCACCGCTTCGCGCACCTCCGCGATGGCATCCGAAATGGTCTTGCCGGCTTCGCGCACCAGGAGTTCATGAAAAGCCGCGCGGTCGGATTCGAGCAAATCGGAAGCCTTCTCCAGGCAATTCGCCCGCGCATCGCCGCCGCTCGAGTTCCATTTCGCCTGCGCACCCGCAGCCTCATCGAACGCGCTTTTGATCTCATCCGGCGTGGCGTCGCGCGTCGCGCCGACCTGCTCGCGTCGATCAGCCGGATTGGTAACCGGATGAGCGGCCCCCGGCAACAACTGGCCGTTGACGATCGGGCCCGCGGCCGGCGCATCAGCAGTCTTTTTGCCGCGATTCGCCGCGAGCTCGCCACGCAGGGTTTGCAATTCGCCCGGCTCGCCTAAATCGATGCCGCGGGAATTGCGGCGGTCGGAATACAACGCGGCGGGTACCGGAAGACGCGGATGCGCGTAGGACTCCAGGCGCTCGATCTCCGAGATCGGGTCGCGGACAATCTCCGCCACCGGCACCTCTTCATCCATGAAACGATTCACGAACGACGTGTTGGCGCCGTTCTCGAGCAGGCGGCGCACGAGGTAGGCCAGCAAATCCTTGTGCTCACCCACCGGGGCATATACCCGCACCCGCGGAAAATTTGCGACTTGGCGGGCCGCTTCGGCATACAGCAGCCGGCCCATGCCATGCAGCCGTTGAAATTCATAATTTGCGTTCGGGGGCGCCAACTGCAGCACGGCGGCGATGCTGTGTGCGTTATGCGTGGCGAACTGCGGATAGATCAGGTTCGAGTGCTTGAATAATCGCCCCACGCAAGCCAGATAGGACACATCGGTGGTCACCTTGCGGGTATAAACCGGGTAGCCGTTCAGGCCACGCTCTTGAGCACGCTTGATTTCGGAGTCCCAGTAAGCGCCCTTCACCAAGCGGGCCGTCATTCGCCGCCCGTATTGCTGGGCAATCGCCGCGACCCAGTCGATCACGTCCAAGGCGCGTTTGCCGTATGCCTGCACGGCCAGCCCAAGGCCGGACCAATCCCGGGTGACCGGATCCCTGGCGAGCGCCTCGATCAAATCCAATGAGAGATCAAGACGATCCGCTTCCTCGGCGTCAATGGTGAATTGAATACCCAGCCGTGCCGATTGGCGCGCAAGATCCAGCACCTGGGGTACCAGTCTTTGCATGACGCGCTCATGCTGCAGCAGGCCATAACGAGGCTCCAGCGCCGAGAGCTTGATCGAAATGCTCGAGACTTCGTGCACCGGACGCCCGCGCTCGGTCGCGCCGATCACGTCGATGGCATGCTGATACGACTGCAGGTAACGTTTCGCGTCGTGCAGCGTGCGCGCACCTTCCCCCAACATGTCGAAGGAGCACAGCCCCACGTCAGCTTCGCGGGCGCTGCGCGTCAAGGCTTCCTCGATGCTGCGCCCGACCACGAATTCACCGCCGATGATTTTCATCGCACGGCGCACGGCGAGACGCACCAGTGGCTCGCCCGCCTTGCGGGTCAGCTTGCGCATCCATCCGGCCGCGTCGGTTTTGATGGTGGGATCCAGATCCAGGATGCCGCCCGTGAGCATCAATCCCCAGGTCGAGGCGTTGACAAACAACGATTCCGACTGACCCGCGTGCGAGGACCAGTCGCCGGTCGCGAGCTTCTCCGCAATCAATCGATCCGCGGTCACATCGTCGGGAATGCGCAGCAGTGCTTCCGCAATACACATGAGCGCAATGCCTTCCTGATTCGACAATCCGAATTCTTGCAGGAAGGCATCGAGGAACGGGCGCTCGTCGCGCCGTGCGCGTGCGCCCTCGACCAGTCCCATGGCGACCGCCACCGCGCGATGCCGCGCCCCGCCGGTGAGATCCAGGTTGTGCAGCAGCCGCGTGACCGCCTGATCCTCGGGCCACGCCCCGCTCTCTCTGATGGTCTGGCGCAGGGATTCCGGGATGTCGCTGATGGGAGGTTGTGGGAGAGTGGCGGCCATTGAATCGTTAATTTTACTGACTTATTGCGGCAATAAACACTGCACTCGCAGCTGGTTTATCCGGCGCCATTCTGTTAAGCCGCGCGCGGCCCTGCGACAGAACGGCGAGATCCCAAGGCTCGAGTCTTACCGATTCGCCGTCATCGGCATCGATCGACAAGGCGTCCTCGAGGCTGAAAATCAGGGTGATTCGGCCTTGGGCCGCATCCACCGGCAAATTCCGGCCCAGGCGTTCAAGGCGTGCAGCGGCTCGCATCGACTTCGACACCATCAGATTCAAGTCCATGCACGGGCCGTCGAGAAGCTCGCAGTGGACAGGCACGCCGCCGTCGAATCGCAGCCAATCACCGACTTTCTGCAACGTCGTCTGCTCACCGTCGCCAAACTTGAGCGCGATGCCCCGCCCTTGCAGCAGCACCATATTGCGGTCGTAGCCGGTGAAATCAGAGAAGGGTCCGGATGAGTCGATTTGCGCCAAGCTGACGCGCCACAGAAAGGGATCGCCCGTCGGCGGCAGGCGAATCGCCTGATAAGTCATACCGCCCCCATTTTTCCATGGCAGCGGCACAAACGAGGCGCGCGGGATGATGGAGAGCCCCAAACCCATGAATATCCAACTCCCTGACAGACCCGCTATGCTAACCGGAAACAACCCGATCGGCAGGCTCCCACGGTCATGATTGAAGTCAAGGATCTCCGCAAGCGCTTCGATTTGGTGATCTTTGACTGCGACGGCGTATTGGTCGACAGCGAATTGATCACCAACCGGATATTCGTGCGGATGCTGAATGAGGTGGGACTTCCTCTGTCGCTTGAGGATATGTTCGAGCAATTTGTTGGGCGCTCGATGCCGCAATGCCTGGCGCTGGTCACCGGCTTGCTGGGACGGCCGCTGCCTGACAATTTCGAAGAGGAGTTTCGGCACCGCTCCGCGGCCGCGTTGAAATCGGAACTCAAAGCCGTCGCCGGCATCGAGACCGTCTTGGCGGCGCTGGATGTGCCCTTCTGCGTAGCCTCCAGCGGCACGCACGACAAGATGCGGACGACCTTGGGAGTGACCGGCCTGTTGCCGCAATTTGCGGGGAAAATGTACAGTGTGACCGAGGTCGCCAGGAGCAAGCCCTACCCCGACGTGTTCTTGCATGCGGCAAGCCGGCAAGGTGTCGCACCCGCCGCCTGCGCGGTGATTGAAGATACCCCAACGGGCGTTCGCGCGGGCGTTGCCGCCGGAATGACGGTCTTCGGCTACTGCGCGCTCACGCCCAGACCCAGTTTGATCACGGCCGGCGCGCACCACACCTTCGAGAGCATGCGCGACCTTCCCGAACTGCTGTCGATCAGCTAAATGGCTGGATTAGCTCTTCCAGAACGTGACGAGCACGAAGACAATCGCGATGATCGTCAACCCCAGGTGCCCCAGGGCAGCATGCGATTCCGCGAGCAGGTCATTGGGCTCGGGATCACGGGGTATTAGGCGGGCGAAGGCGGAAAGAAACAGCATGCGCCAAGAATAATGGCGCGCGCGGATAAAAACGTGATTCGAGTCACGACTCTCTAAACCGGTTGAGGCATTCGAAGGCCAATCGCGGGATTCGTCGTCCCTGTCGGCTCAGTCGTCCTCGTCGTCCCGTTCAAACTCTTCCGGGGCTTCGGTCTTATCGCTGGTTTCGCGGATCGGCGCCTCATTTTCATCCGGCTGTTCATCCGCGGGGTCATCATCATCGTCCACGGTGCCGGTGGCAGGCGGGGTCACGGCGCTTGCTTCTTGAAGCGACATCAGCTCGAGCAGTTCCGGATCTTCTTCGGTCTTCATGGCGCACCCCCGTATGTGTTCAGACCGAGCCTGCGCCTATATGATGTCGCCGGTCTGTCAGAGAACAGGAGTCTTGCCCGGTGAACACTCTTACACGAATGGTTACCGCGGCGGCGGCCGCTGCACTTACCGTTGCCGCGCTGTTGGCTCAAGGCGTACAACCGGCGGCCGCCATCGATCAATTCGCGCAGCTGCAGCAAGGTTTGCGCGGCAGTCACGGCGACGCAAGCGCATATCTGGCCCTTTCCAAGACCATGTACGCCTTTCTCAATGGCTCACCGCGCGCCACCCTGCAGTTGATGAGTGCGCAGGCTGCATCGGACCCGGACGATGCGTTGCGCAGCTTTGCTCAATTCGTGGCCATGGGCCAGTCGAGCGAAGAGGTGTTTAAATCTAAATCATTCGATCCGCTGCGCGCCTTGCCGAAGTATCAGCAGATTCACGCCGACATGTCGGCGAACACCGCTCGCCAGACCTCAGCCAGCGAGGCATTCGCGCTGCAACCCACCGCGCAGGTTCCTGAGGACATCGACTTCGATGCACCCAGCAAACTCTTCTACGTCAGCACGGTACTCGGCAGGCAGATCCTGCAGGTGGACCTGTCGGGCCGTGCGAAATTGTTCGCGAGTGCCCCGGATCAATGGCCCATGATGGCGCTGAAGGTCGATTCCAAGCGGCGCGTGCTGTGGGCGACCGAAGTGGCAATAGACGGCTTCGCATCGGCCCCGAAAGAGGATTGGGGAAGATCGGCGATCCTGCAATTCGACCTGCGCTCGGGAAGACTTCTGCACCGTATCGAAGGACCTCCCAAAGCTGCGCTGGGCGATATGGCACTCAGTCGCGACGGTGATGTGCTCGTTTCCGATGGTGAACATGGCGGCGTGTACCTGGTCGATCGCAGCAGCTTGGCGGTTAAGCGCATTGACGGCGGCGAGTTCGTTTCGCCCCAGACACCGGCGGCGCTTCCGGACGGCAAACATATTCTCGTGCCGGATTATGTGCGCGGCATTGGCGTGCTGGACCTGGAAACCAAGCAGGTGGTGTGGATGCCGACCGAGGGCAAGCACGCCTTGAGCGGTATCGACGGGTTGTATGCGGTGGGCAATCTGTTGCTCGCCACGCAGAACGGCGCATCGCCGGAAAGGGTGGTGCGCTTTACGTTGAATGACTCCAAAACCGGTGTTGTTGCCGAAGACATCCTGGAGCGCGCGACGCCGACGCTGGGCGATCCGACCCATGGTGTGGTCGTCGGCAATGACTTCTACTACATCGCCAATTCAGGCTGGGATGCCCTCGACGATCACGGCCACTTGCTGAAGGGAAAGGAATTGCCCACGGCTCGGGTCATGCGCACGAAAATCATCTGACAATCTGCCCGGCCAACGGCAGCACGTCCTCGACCAGATGAACCAACACACGCCCCGGCTCCTCCACTTCGATCATATGGGCGGAATTCTCAAACCAGACGAAGCCCTTCTTGGGCGCCTCAACGCGCTTGAACCAATCAGCGGTGACCTGTGAAGGCGTGGTCAGATCGTGGCGCCCCTCGAACATGAATATCGGGCACCGGTAGCGGGTCACGTCGCTGAAGTTGAAATTCATCAGATCCGGCAAAAGCTTCGGCAGCGACAGATCCGAGCCCTGATCGATGGCGGCGATGTCAGCCAGGGAGTAGTCCGGTGAAAGCTCCGCCAAGTCGTAGTAATAGGACAATCCCTTGCGTCCGTACGTCAGGCCGCCGAAGGACACCGACCACTTGCGCTCGAGGTTGATCTTTTCCAGGGGAATCGAACCATCGGTCTCGGGGTAGGGCGCGATGGATTTCAGCTCGCTGATCGCGGGTGCGTTCTTTTGCTCCTCGGCGAGCTTGAGCGTCAGCTGATAACCGAGTCGCTCGTTGTCCCTGGCGTTGATGACCTGGCCCATGCCGATGTACGCGTACAGCCATTGCGGATGTTCGTGGGCCAGGGTCAGGCCGACCAAGCTGCCCCATGAATGGCCGATGACAAACACCTTGTCCTTGCCATATTTCCGCCGTAGGTATTGCACCAACTCAGCCGCATCAGCGCTGATTCGCGCGAGCGACAGAGTGGGGCCGACCACCGCCGGATCGTTCGCCGCGTAGGATTTCCCGGAACCGCGCTGATCCCATTGCACCACGGTGAAATAGTCCTCCCAGTCGCCTTGCCAGGTCCAGCTGGTCGGCGTTTCCGGGGAGGCCGGTCCGCCATGGATCATGAGAATGATGGGATTGCGGCGGTCGCGGCCTCGCACCGAGATCCACTGCTTGCTGCCGCCAATGGGGACCTCGAGACGCTCATCCACACCTGCGGGCGAAACGATCTTGCGCCATTTTTCAACGATCGAGGTCGCGTGCTCGCGGGTGAAAGCGGGAGCAGGTCCGTCCGCGGACTGCGCCTGCATCGCAAGGAGTAGCAGCGCGACTGCCGTAACCCTTTGTGCCGTAATCTTCATGGATATCCTCAAAATTCAGCCAAAAAAAAGGCCTCAAACCCGTAAGGGTAAGAGGCCATATTTTTTTTAAATGCTTCTTGTTGCTCTATTCTGCAGCTTCCGTGTCCCCCGCCGGTACCGCGTCGTCTGAGTCGCCCATTCCACCGCTGACATCCATGAAACTGCGGCGGCGGCTGTCATCCGAAGCGCGTCGACGTCGCGCATGATACGCGAAGCCGGTTCCCGCGGGAATCAGACGGCCGACGATGACGTTTTCCTTCAGGCCGCGCAGATCGTCCTTGAGGCCCCGAACCGCCGCCTCGGTGAGGACGCGGGTGGTCTCTTGGAAGGATGCCGCCGAAATGAAGGATTCCGTCGCCAGGGAGGCCTTGGTTATGCCCAAGAGCAGCGGTTCCCAGGTCGACTGGTGTTTGCCCTCGGTCTTTTGCTTCGCAATGACGTCGAGCAGTCTGCCGCGATCCATCTGTTCGCCGCGCAGCAGCGCCGAATCACCGGCATCCAGCACTTCGATCTTGCGCAGCATCTGCCGCACGATGACTTCAATGTGCTTGTCGTTGATCTTCACGCCCTGCAAGCGGTACACGTCCTGGATTTCACGCACCAGGTAGTTTGCGAGCGCCTCGACGCCCTGCAGACGCAGAATGTCATGCGGGTTGGGCTCGCCGTCGGCGATGACTTCGCCCTTCTCCACCTGTTCGCCTTCGAACACGTTGAGATGGCGCCACTTCGGGATCAGCTCCTCGTACTTATCCGTGCCTTCGTTGGTGATGATCAAGCGGCGCTTGCCCTTGGTTTCCTTGCCGAAACTCACCGTGCCCGAACGTTCCGCAAGAATCGCGGAGTCCTTCGGCTTGCGGGCTTCGAACAAGTCCGCCACGCGCGGCAGACCGCCCGTGATGTCGCGAGTCTTCGAGGACTCTTGCGGGATACGTGCAATGACGTCGCCCACTGACACCTTGGAACCGTCTTCCAAGCTGACGATAGCGCCCGCGGGCAGCGCATAAACGGCCGGAATGTCGGTATTGGCAAAGGTGACTTCCTTGCCCTTGGCATTGGTCAATCGCACCACCGGGCGCAGGTCCTTGCCGCCGGAACCGCGCTGTTTAGGATCCAGCACCACGGTGCTGGTGAGACCGGTGACGTCGTCCACCTGGCTCGTCACGGTGATGCCGTCGACGAAGTCGGAGAACTTGATCATGCCGGCCACTTCTGTGACCACGGGGTGAGTGTGCGGATCCCAGTTGGCCACCGCCTGTCCCGCCGTGACGACGTCCGCGTCGTTTACGGTGATGGTGGCGCCGTACGGAATCTTGTAGCGCTCCCGCTCGCGGCCGAACTCATCCACCACGCCCAATTCGCCGGAGCGCGACACCGCGACCAGATGGCCCTTCTCGTGCCGAACAGTCTTGATGTTGTGCAGGCGAATCGTGCCCTTGCTCTTCACTTCGACGCCGTTGGCCGCCGCCGCTCGCGAGGCCGCGCCGCCGACGTGGAAGGTGCGCATGGTCAGCTGCGTGCCCGGCTCGCCGATCGATTGCGCCGCAATGACGCCGACCGCTTCGCCGATGTTGATGCGATGTCCGCGGCCCAAGTCGCGGCCGTAGCACTGCGCGCAAACGCCATAGCGGGTTTCGCAGGTAATGGGCGAACGCACCATGACCTGATCGACCCCCATCTTTTCCAAGAGCTTGACCAGCTTCTCGTCGATCAGTACACCGGCCTTGACCAGCACTTCGCCGCTCGAGGCGACCACGACATCTTCGGAAACCACACGGCCCAGCACGCGCTCGCCCAAGCCTTCAACCACATCGCCGCCTTCGACGATCGGGGTGATGGACAGGCCGTTGACCGTACCGCAATCGATTTCGGTGACCACCAGATCCTGCGCCACATCGACCAAACGACGGGTCAGGTATCCGGAGTTCGCGGTCTTCAAGGCGGTGTCGGCCAAGCCCTTGCGCGCGCCGTGCGTCGAGATGAAGTACTGCAGTACGTTCAAGCCTTCGCGGAAGTTCGCCGTGATCGGCGTTTCGATGATGGAGCCGTCCGGCTTCGCCATCAGGCCGCGCATGCCGGCGAGCTGACGAATCTGCGCGGCGGAACCGCGGGCGCCCGAATCGGCCATCATGAAGATCGAATTGAACGACTTCTGACGGACCTTGTTGCCCTTGTTGTCGGTGACCTCGTCGGTTCCCAGTTTTTCCATCATGGCCTTGGCCACTTGGTCGTTGGTGCGCGACCAGATGTCGACCACCTTGTTGTAGCGTTCGCCGTTGGTGACGAGACCTGAGGAGTACTGCTCCTGGATCTCCTTCACCTCTTTTTCCGCGGTCGCCAGGATCTTGATCTTCTGCTGCGGTACGACCATGTCGTCCACGCCGATCGATACGCCGGCGCGCGTCGCGTACTGAAAGCCGGTGTACATCAGCTGGTCGGCAAACACGACCGTTTCCTTCAATCCCACGGTGCGATAGCACGCGTTGATCGTCGCGGAAATGATCTTCTTGGTCATATCCTGGTTGATGGCGTCGAACGACAGACCCTTCGGCAGAATTTCGGACAGCAAAGCGCGGCCCGCGGTGGTATCGACCACGCGCACGTTCTTGACCAGTTGACCGCCGGCATCGCGGACGTGCTCGACCAGACGCACTTTGACCTTCGCTTGAAGATCAATATTGCGGCTTTCGTAGGCACGATGCACTTCAGCCACGTCCCCGAACGCCATGCCCTCGCCCTTTGCGCCTACGCGCTCGCGGGTCATGTAGTACAGACCCAGCACCACGTCCTGCGAGGGAACGATGATCGGTTCGCCGTTCGCGGGCGAGAGGATGTTGTTGGAGGACATCATGAGCGCTCGCGCTTCGAGCTGTGCCTCGATGGACAGCGGCACGTGGACGGCCATTTGGTCGCCGTCGAAGTCGGCGTTGAACGCTCCGCAGACCAGCGGGTGCAGCTGGATCGCCTTGCCCTCGATCAGCACGGGCTCGAAAGCCTGAATGCCGAGGCGGTGCAGGGTGGGTGCGCGATTCAAGAGCACCGGATGTTCGCGAATCACCTCTTCGAGGATGTCCCACACTTCCGGTCCTTCTCTCTCGACCAGGCGCTTCGCGGCCTTGATGGTGGAGGCTTCGCCGCGCAGCTGCAGCTTGGAGAAGATGAACGGCTTGAACAATTCCAGCGCCATTTTCTTCGGCAATCCGCACTGATGCAGGCGCAAGGTCGGGCCGACCACGATGACCGAACGGCCGGAGTAGTCGACGCGCTTGCCGAGCAGATTCTGGCGGAACCGGCCCTGTTTGCCCTTGATCATGTCGGCCAAGGACTTCAACGGTCGCTTGTTGGTGCCGGTAATGGCACGGCCGCGGCGGCCGTTGTCGAGTAGCGCGTCCACCGCCTCTTGAAGCATGCGCTTTTCGTTGCGCACGATGATGTCCGGCGCGTTGAGTTCCAGCAGCCGGCGCAGACGGTTATTGCGGTTGATGACGCGGCGATACAGATCGTTCAGATCGGAGGTCGCGAAGCGGCCGCCGTCCAACGGTACCAACGGACGCAGGTCGGGCGGCAGCACCGGTAGAACGGTGAGCACCATCCATTCCGGTTTGTTGCCCGATTCCATGAACGCTTCGATGAGCTTCAGACGCTTCGACAGGCGCTTGATCTTGGTCTCGGAGTTCGTGTTCGACATGTCCTCGCGGACCTTCACGACCTCGGAGGGCAGATCCATGGACTTCAACAGTTCATGAACGGCTTCGGCGCCCATGCGCGCATCGAACTCGTCGCCGTGCTCTTCGATGGACTCCAGGTACATTTCGTCGGTGAGCAATTGGCCGCGCTGCAGCGAGGTCATGCCGGGATCGACGACCACGAAGGCCTCGAAGTACAGCACGCGCTCGATTTCGCGCAAGGTCATGTCGAGCATCAAACCGATGCGCGACGGCAGCGACTTCAGGAACCAGATGTGCGCGGTGGGGCTTGCCAGCTCGATGTGTCCCATGCGCTCGCGGCGCACCTTGGACTGGGTCACTTCGACGCCGCACTTCTCGCACACCACGCCCCGATGCTTCAGGCGCTTGTACTTGCCGCAGAGGCACTCGTAGTCCTTCACAGGTCCGAAGATCTTCGCGCAAAACAGGCCGTCGCGTTCCGGCTTGAAGGTGCGATAGTTGATGGTCTCCGGCTTTTTGACCTCGCCGTAAGACCAAGAGCGGATCATGTCCGGCGAAGCAAGACCGATCTTGATCGAATCGAAATTCTCGACCGGTACTTGCTGCTTGAACAATTTGAGTAAGTCTTTCATTGATTAGGCCTCGCTCTCTAGTTCGATGTTGATGGCCAAGGAACGTATCTCCTTCACCAAGACATTGAACGATTCCGGCATGCCGGCTTTCATTTCATGGTTGCCGTCGACAATCGCCTTGTACATCTGCGTGCGCCCATTGACGTCGTCCGATTTGACGGTGAGCATTTCCTGCAGGGTGTACGCGGCGCCATACGCCTCCAGCGCCCACACTTCCATTTCGCCGAACCGCTGACCGCCGAATTGCGCCTTGCCGCCCAACGGTTGCTGGGTGACCAAGCTGTACGGTCCCGTGGAACGCGCATGCATCTTGTCGTCGACCAAGTGATTGAGCTTCAGCATGTACATGTAGCCCACCGTAACCGGCCGCTCGAACTGCTCGCCGGTGCGGCCGTCGTGCAGCGTGGTTTGACCGGATGTCGGCAGGTCGGCCAGCGTAAGCAGATTCTTGATCTCCTCCTCACTGGCACCGTCGAAAACCGGCGTCGCCATCGGCACGCCATTTTTCAAGTTGTTGGCCAACTCGATGACCTCCGCGTCGCTCAGGGACTTGATATCTTCCTTTTGGCCGCCGGTCTCGTTGTAGACGTGTCCCAGGAATTTCCGAAGTTCAACGATCGCGTGCTGCGCCTCCAGCATCTTGCCGATCTTCGCTCCCAAACCCTTCGCCGCCCAACCCAAGTGGGTCTCGAGAATCTGCCCGATGTTCATGCGTGAAGGAACGCCCAGCGGATTCAGCACGATATCCACCGGCGTGCCGTCGGCCATGTACGGCATGTCTTCCACCGGCACGATGGAGGAGATCACACCCTTGTTGCCATGGCGGCCCGCCATCTTGTCGCCAGGCTGCACGCGGCGCTTCACCGCCAGGTACACCTTGACCATCTTGAGCACGCCCGGAGCCAGATCATCGCCCGCGGTGATCTTGGCCCTCTTCTCTTCGAAGCGCTTTTCAAACGCCTTGCGCTGACCCTTCAGACGCTCGGAGACGGTTTCCAGCTGCGTGTTGGTCTCTTCTTCCTTGAAGCGAATCTCAAACCATTGCTCCCGCGGCAGATCCGCCAGATACGCATCATCAATCTGCGTACCGGACTTGATCTTCTTGGGACCGGCTTCGGCAGCCTTGCCCTCGATCATGCCGCGCACGCGCTGGAACAAATCGTCTTCCAGAATGCGTTGCTGATCGGCCAAGTCCTTGCGCACCCGCTCGAGTTCCGACTTCTCGATCGCCAGAGCACGTGAATCCTTCTCGACGCCATCGCGCGTGAATACGCGCACGTCGATCACAGTACCGTCCATGCCGGGAGGCACGCGCAGCGAGGTGTCCTTCACGTCGGACGCCTTTTCGCCGAAGATCGCCCGCAGGAGCTTCTCTTCCGGCGTCAGCTGGGTCTCGCCCTTCGGCGTGACCTTGCCCACCAGAATGTCGCCGGCGCGCACTTCGGCGCCGATGAAGGCAATGCCTGCCTCGTCGAGCTTGGCCAGCGCCGAGTCGCCCACGTTGGGGATATCGGCGGTGATTTCTTCAGGACCCAGCTTGGTGTCGCGCGCGACGCAGGTCAGTTCCTCGATGTGAATGGTCGTGAAGCGATCTTCCTCGACCACGCGCTCCGAGATCAGGATCGAGTCCTCGAAGTTGTAGCCGTTCCACGGCATGAAGGCCACCAGCAGGTTTTGGCCGAGCGCGAGCTCGCCCAGATCCGTGGAGGGACCGTCCGCCAGCACGTCGCCGCGCTTGATCGCATCGCCGGCATTCACCAGCGGACGCTGGTTGATGCACGTGTTCTGGTTCGAGCGCGTGTACTTGGTCAGGGAGTAGATGTCGACGCCCGGCTCGCCGGCGGTCGTTTCATCGTCGTTTACGCGTACCACGATGCGCGAGGCATCGACCGAGTCGACGCTGCCGCCGCGCCGCGCGACCACGGTGACGCCGGAGTCGATCGCCACGGCGCGTTCCATGCCGGTTCCCACCAGCGGGGTTTCCGAACGCAAAGTCGGCACCGCCTGGCGCTGCATGTTCGATCCCATGAGAGCGCGGTTCGCGTCGTCATGTTCCAGGAACGGAATCAACGATGCTGCCACCGAAACGATCTGCTTCGGCGACACGTCCATGTAGTGAATCTTGTCGGGCGCGGACAAGGTGAACTCGTTCTGCGTGCGGCAGGAGATCAAGTCATCGGTGAATTCGCCCTTCTCGTTCAAGGTCGCATTCGCCTGCGCGATCACGTATTGGCCTTCTTCGATGGCCGACAGGTAATCGATCTTGTCGGTCACCTTGCCGTTGGCAACGCGCCGATACGGAGTCTCGAGGAATCCGTAGTCATTGGTACGCGCATACACGGCGAGAGAGTTGATCAGGCCGATATTTGGTCCCTCAGGCGTTTCGATCGGGCACACCCGGCCGTAATGCGTGGGATGGACGTCGCGAACTTCGAATCCCGCGCGCTCGCGCGTCAAGCCGCCTGGGCCAAGCGCCGAGACGCGCCGCTTGTGCGTAACTTCCGAGAGCGGATTGTTCTGGTCCATGAACTGCGATAGCTGCGAGGAGCCGAAGAATTCCTTCACCGCCGCCGCTACCGGCTTCGCGTTGATCATTTCCTGCGGCATGATCGGTTCGCTCTCGGCAATCGTCAGGCGCTCCTTCACGGCGCGCTCGACCCGCACCAGACCGATGCGGAAGGCGTTCTCCGCCATTTCGCCGACGCTGCGAACACGACGGTTTCCGAGGTGATCGATGTCGTCCACGTGGCCGTTGCCGTTGCGGATGTCGATCAAAGTCTTCATGACCTCGATGATGTCTTCCTTGCTCAAGACGCCCGAGCCCGTGATTTCCTCGCGGCCCACGCGGCGGTTGAACTTCATGCGGCCCACCGGCGACAGGTCATAGCGCTCGCCGTTGAAGAACAGGTTTTGGAACAGGTTCTCGGCTGCATCCTTGGTCGGCGGCTCGCCGGGACGCATCATGCGATAGATTTCCACCAGCGCCTCGAGGCGGGTCTTGGTGGGATCGATGCGCAGGGTGTCCGAAATATAGGGACCGCGGTCCAGGTCGTTCACATACAGTGTGCGAATCGAGGTGATGCCGCTCTCAATGAGCTTGGCCACCGTGGGAACGGTGAGAATTTCGTTGGCCTTCGCCAAAATCTCGCCGGTTTCCGTGTTGACGATGTCATGCGCCAGCACCTTGCCCTGCACATATTCGGTGGGCACGGGCAGGCGCTTGACGCCCGCCTCCTCGAGTTCCTTGACGTGACGCGCCGTGATGCGGCGGCCTTCCTCGACAATGATCTTCTTGCCGACGCGGATCTCGAACGCGGCGGTTTCGCCGCGCAGGCGCTGCGGGATGATTTCGAATTCGATTTCTTTCTTCGACAGATGGAACACGTTCTTGTCGAAGAAGATGTCGAGGATCTGTTCTTCAGTCAGCCCAAGGGCGCGCAGGATGATGGTCACCGGCAATTTGCGGCGTCGATCGATGCGGGCGAACACGCAATCCTTCGGGTCGAATTCAAAGTCCAGCCATGAGCCGCGATACGGAATGATGCGCGCGGAGAACAACAGCTTGCCCGACGAGTGGGTCTTGCCGCGGTCGTGATCGAAGAACACGCCCGGGCTGCGATGCAGCTGCGAGACGATGACGCGCTCGGTGCCGTTGATGATGAACGTGCCGTTGTCGGTCATGAGCGGCAGTTCGCCCAAATACACTTCTTGCTCGCGCACGTCCTTGACCGGCTTCTTGGCGCCGCTGGCCTCCTTGTCGAGCACCACCAGACGTACTTTCACGCGCAGCGGGGCCGCATAGGTCAGTCCGCGCAGCTGGCATTCCTTGACGTCGAATACCGGTTCGCCCAGGCGATAACTCACGTACTCGAGCGTCGCGTTCCCGGAGTAGCTGGAAATGGGGAACACGCTGTCGAAGGCGGCGTGCAGGCCGATTTCGTCGCGTTTCGATTCCGCGGTATCCGCTTGCAAGAACCGCCGGTACGAGTCCAGCTGGATGGCCAGCAGGTATGGCGTGCCGAGGATGCTCGGGCGCTTGCCAAAGTTCTTACGGATGCGCTTCTTTTCGGTGAACGAATAGGCCATGTCAGGTGCTCTCCAGGCGCTCGCGCGCCAACGACTTAACGGAGCCGCAACGGCCCCGCCCTAAAATCAAATCAAAGCGCAGCCGACGGCTGCCGCGTGTTTCAGCGGCAACCATCGAACCGCGCATATCGGCAATAATCACTACTTGATAGCAGCCTTGGCGCCCGCGGCCTCGAGCTTCGCCTTGATAGCGTCGGCATCCGCCTTCGGAATGCCTTCCTTGACCGTTGAAGGCGCGCCTTCAACCAAGTCCTTCGCTTCCTTCAAGCCCAAACCGGTGATTTCGCGGATGACCTTGATGACGCCGACCTTGTTGGCGCCGAACTCGGTCATGGTCACGGTGAATTCAGTCTGCGCTTCCGCAGCCGGAGCCGCCGCGCCGCCGCCGCCGCCCGCCGCTGCCGCCGCAACCGGTGCCGCCGCAGTGACGTTGAACTTCTTTTCCATATCGGCAATCAGCTCGACCACTTCCATGACCGACATCTTGGAAATTGTGTCGAGGATTTCGTCTTTCGTAACAGCCATTATCGTCTCCAAAAAAATATGGGTTTGCTTAAACCCGAATCAGGATTATTTCGCCGCCGCCTCAGCGCTCTTCTTGGCTTCAAGAACAGCAGCCAACGTCCGCACCAACTTCGAGTTGGGGGCAGCCAACGTACCAACGAACTTCGCAATCGGCGCTTTGAGCACACCCAGCATCTTGGATAACGCCTGTGCGCGCGTGGGCAATGAAGCCACCCGCTCGAGTGAATCGGCCTTGAGCAGTTGCCCGCCCAACGAGACGATCGTCGTCACCAATTTGTCGTTGTCCTTGGAAAATGCCTTGACGATGCGGGCGGCAGCGCCCGGATCGTCCTTGGAAAATGCCAGGACAATGGGTCCTCTCAACGCCGGAGAAATGCACTCGAAAGAAGTGCCGGCAACCGCCTTGCGCGCGAGCGTGTTCTTGACGATGCGTAGATAAACGCCTTCCTTGCGCGCCTTGGCGCGAAGGTCGGTCATCTGCGTCACGGTCAAGCCACGGTTCTCGGCGCCCACCACGGACAGGGCTTTCGCCGCGACCGCGTTGACTTCTGCCACCACGACCTTCTTCTCTTCTAACTTGAGTGCCACTAAGGTTCCCCTTAAGAGAAGCGTCACACATCGGATACGAGCGCCGCCGCCCGTATCCACCCTTGAGTACTTTAAGTACTCGTTGGTGCGACCTTCTCAGGCAAATCCTGATTCCGGTCCCACCATCTGCGCAGGCTGTCTTTAAGAGCCTCTTTTGAGCGTCATGCAATGCTCAAAAGCTCGCCTGCGGTCTTCGATGGTGGGTGCGCTCGGCCTTGCGGCTTCACGCAGCCCTCCATCTTGTCATGCGCTCACGCGCAACTCTCAACGGGGCCGATGCGGCCTCGTCCTTTAAATCTTGAGCAAGCCCAAGCTCGACTGATCGACCGTCACGCCCGGACCCATGGTCGAGGACACGGTCAGCTTCCTCAGGTAAACGCCCTTGGATGTCGCGGGTTTGATCTTCTGCAGATCGTTCACCAGCGCCAGGAGGTTTTCCTTCAGCGCGCTCGGCTCGAAATTCGCGCGCCCGATCTGTGCGTGCACAATACCTGCCTTGTCGGTGCGATAGCGCACCTGACCGGACTTAGCGTTCTTCACGGCTTCCGCCACATTCGGCGTCACCGTGCCCACCTTCGGGTTCGGCATCAGGCCCCGGGGACCCAGGATCTGACCGAGCTGACCGACGATGCGCATGGCATCGGGGCTGGCGATCACCACGTCAAAATCGATCTGTCCGGCCTTCACTTTTTCGGCCAGATCCTCGAAACCCACGATGTCGGCGCCGGCCGCCTTGGCGGCATCGGCATTCTTGCCCTGCGTAAACACCGCCACGCGCACCGTCTTGCCGGTGCCATGCGGCATTACCGTGGAACCGCGTACTTGCTGGTCCGACTTGGTGGCATCGACCCCCAAGTTCACGGAAACGTCCACGGACTCATTGAATTTCGCGGTCGCGAATTCCTTCACGAGCTTCAGCGCGTCGTCGATCGCATAAAGCTTGCCTGGCGGCAGTTTTTCCTTCCAAGTCTTCGTTCGTTTGGCTAAGGCAGGCATGTCACACTCCCTCCACGTCAACGCCCATGCTGCGAGCGCTGCCGGCGATGGTGCGCACGGCCGCGTCCAAATTGGATGCGGTCAAATCAGGCATCTTCATCTTGGCGATGTCCTCGAGCTGCTTGCGGGTCACTTTCCCGACTTTCGCCGTGTTCGGCGTCGCACTGCCCTTGGGAATGCCGAGCGCCTTGGCGATGAGCACGGACGCGGGCGGCGTCTTCATGATGAAGGTGAAGCTGCGGTCGCTGTATACCGTAATCACAACTGGGGTCGGTAATCCTTTTTCCAAGGCCTGGGTCTGCGCATTAAAGGCCTTGCAGAACTCCATGATGTTCACGCCCTGTTGGCCCAATGCGGGGCCTACCGGCGGTGAGGGGTTGGCTTGGCCTGCAGGGATCTGCAGCTTGATGTAGCCAGTAACTTTCTTCGCCATTTAAGACTCCTGTGGGTGCAAACGCCGCCCTTGAGGGCAGCTCCCCGGTTAAATCAACCTTTCTCGACTTGCGAGAAATCCAATTCCACGGGCGTCGAACGCCCCAGGATCTGCACCGCCACCTGCAGCCGGTTCTTTTCGTAATTCACTGACTCGACCACGCCGTTGAAATCGTTGAACGGGCCGTCGGTCACGCGCACCACTTCGCCGGGCTCGAACAGCACCTTCGGCTTCGGCTTGTCCACGCCCTCTTCGACGCGGCGCAAAATCGACATCGCTTCCTTGTCGGTGATGGCCGCCGGCTTGTCGCTGGTGCCGCCGATGAAGCCCAATACCTTCGGCACTTCTTTCACGAGGTGCCAGGTGTCCTCGTCCATTTCCATCTGCACGAGAACGTAGCCCGGAAAGAACTTGCGATCGGATTTGCGCTTCTGACCGTCGCGCATTTCCACCACTTCTTCCGTGGGCACAAGAATTTCGCCGAACTTGGCCTCGAGGCCGGCTCGCTTGACCCGCTCCTTCAGAGACTCCGAGACCTTGTGCTCGAAGTTCGAATACGCGTGAACCACATACCATCGCAAGGACATATAAGCTCCGCGTCCGCTAACCGGGGGTGCCGCCCAAAAGGCGGGTCATCCAGGTCAGAATCCAATCAAGCACGAAGAAGAACACACCCATCACAATCGCAAAACCAATCACCACGTACGTGGTTTGAAAGGTCTCGGTGCGGCTCGGCCACACCACTTTGCGCAATTCCACGCGCGCGGCCTGGGCAAACTGCACGAACTCTCTGCCGTACGAGCTCAGCCACAGGAGCCCCGCGCCGGCGGCGAGTCCGAGCACCACCATGCCGATTCGCAGCACCAGCGCCAGTTCGTCGTACCAATAAAACGCGGCGATTCCGCCGAGGATCGCGACGATCGACAAGACCAAGAGCGCGTTGTCCTTCGACGACGAGACCGTGGGGGTTTGCACTTCAGCCATGTACTTACGCTATTCCTGACGGACACGCTCAATGGCAGGGCAGGAGGGAATCGAACCCCCAACCTGCGGTTTTGGAGACCGCCGCTCTGCCAATTGAGCTACTGCCCTATTTCTTAAGCAATCACTTTGGCGACGACACCTGCGCCGACGGTTTTACCGCCCTCACGGATGGCGAAGCGCAGACCCTGCTCCATCGCGATCGGGGCGATCAGCTCCACCACGATCTTGATGTTGTCTCCCGGCATCACCATCTCGGTGCCCTCCGGCAGC
>DASYIN010000073.1:0-4003 GCA_035997505.1 Steroidobacteraceae bacterium
TGCCGTGATCATCACGCTGTTCACCTTCGCCCTGATCTATGTCTTCGACACCAGTCCGCCCTACCGCATCCGGGTGGAAGGCATAGCGAAGGATCGCACCGGCAGTTGCGCCGAGGTCTATCGCGGCATTCTGAAGGAGCATGGCTGCAGCATCATTGCCGAGCATCATTCGCTGGAGAAGGGGCGAATTGAATTTGTCTTCCGTTTGCCCCGCCGCAGCACCCGCGACCGGCTGGATGCGGAGTTGCGCAGCATTGCCGTCGATTTGCGCGGCGAAGTGGATTGGGAAATCGGCTAGCCGGACGTTCAACGGGTAACAGTAGGCGCCAATCGATTAGTCTCCGGACGGCGGCTCGTGCTCGCGGTGAAATCTGTGAATAGCCCACAAGTAGCTTTCCATGAGCGATTCGCGGCCAAGCTGGGCGATGACCTTTAGCCGGCCGGTCGTGCCGGTCGTCATTTTCAGTTCCGCCCGGGCCCGCGCGAAATGCCTGAGCTGAGCGCGGTACTGCCACAGCAGCTCACTGGTAGCCATTTTGTCCTGATGCAGCTTCCAGACACCAAGCACGACCGTCAGGCTGCCCCACACGAACATCACTAGGTTCTTGACAGGAACCGGCACCAGGTACTCGATATGTTCCATTTCCTCCCCGTAGAAAACGAGTCCAATTATGGCGATCAGCGTAACTGCGAACAACGCCCGCTTGTAATGTACTTCGCGGCGCTTGATGTGCGAGAACCGTTTGACCTCGCCCGTGAAATAGGCGTGCTGGTCGTTAATCCAGGCGCGCTCGACGGCCGCTTCGGTGGCCGCGTCATATGCCAACGCGCTTGCGCCAACGGCGTCCGTGCGCTCCACGCAGCGCAGCACATGCCGGAACCAACCAAAACCATCGAATAAGTTGATGCCGGATATGGCTATCAATTCCCGGGTGTCGACCAGGTGATCGGCACCGGCCAGAACGAGGTAGAACTTGACCCTGAGGCTTTCCGCCAATGTGCGGCATGCAAGGTGACCGGATAACCAGTGATTGCGGCTCAATATCCGGAACAGCGTCAGACCGATAGCAAGCACGACAAGGTAAATGACGAGCAACCACCTTGAGTCGATCAGCAGTTCGTACATCAGAAAGGAGCCGCCTACCAGCAGTGTCAGTGCACCGAACAGTTGGAACAATCCGTCGGACCTGCGCTGATAGTGCATCGCCAGCGAATCCGCGATTGAATAGCGCACGTCGATGTCATGGAGAAGTTCTGCGTCAGGGAACTTCAGGTCCGCGGGCAGCGAAGATATCAGCGAGTTTTGTGACTGCCTCTCACTGTTGCGGGCCAGTGAGTTGTATTCGTGATTGAGGTTATCAAGTTCGCGCCACTCGTCGGCAACAGAACTGGGAAGTTCAGCATGAACCGCGAGGCGATTTTGACCGACAGACGTCAGAAAGCACGCCTTCGAAACGTCGCCGCGCGCGTCGTCGCCAGTGCGTCGCACCGGAATCCAGTAGACGACCGCATCGCCGGCTTCCGTATCCGCGGCCGGTATGAACACCGGTTCGACAAATTCCCCCTCATCGCCGCCATGGCAGTCGAGATAACGAATCAGCGTGTCGAAGGATCCCCCGGCCAGCCGTGTGCTCTTTCCATCCCAGACGGCAAGAAGAATGCTGCTGCGTCGGATCAGCGTACGGCCGAGTGACTGATATCCCTTGTCGCGGCCGCCGGGTTCATCGAGACGCTCCGGCGGGGTGAGCTCGACACATCGGACCTGCGGATGCGCGAGCAGCCCCTCAAGTTCCCTATATGAGTCGGAATCGAAATCCGCACGATACTGCGCGAGTGGCATCGGCAGCACCGCCTCGACCTGGACACCCGCCTCGATTGCCGCCCGGGCGACGATCAGGTCGGTGCCGGCGGCCATGCCGGACAGCACGCGGATCTCTGTGGAAGGGAGTGCCTTGGCCAGTCGGAGAAGTTGCGTCCTGACCGCGGTCGCGAGTTCCGTCACACATGACGGATCGAGACTGCGATGGCCGCATACACCAATGAGGAGGGGAAACCCAAGGTCACGATGACGTGTCATTGACCGATTGTCTCAATCGGCGATGCTCTCGGATAGCGGGTGATGGAGACTAGCCGGGAAAAGTGCCTGAAAATCAGGGGCGTTCGGAAACGCCGCTCAACGCCAAAACGGAATGGTGGGCCCGCTCGGACTCGAACCGAGGACCAAGGGATTCACTCTGCCCCGCCGTTTCCGGAGGGAGTGGACTATCTCTTCACCCACGTGGGGTGCGGGACGCTCTAGCCTGTCATTAAGCGCGGCTTGAACGCGCTCAGGTAGTCTCTGCACCTTCCGGCGGTGCACCGCCGGCTTGGCTCAGGGTTGCCATCAGCTTAAAAAGCTGGTCAGGTTTCCCTGAATTCATCCCGTCCACTTCGCACCTTGCGATGCGAAGGCACCATTATTGATGAGTCCCCTGCTCTAACCAACTGAGCTACAGGCCCGACGCTGCGCATTTTAGCACGCGCTCATCCCGGTCCTGCAGGTCCTTGGGTTATCGTACGGCGCCAGTGAAACCACCACCGCTACCCGAATTACCTATCAATGAGGCCCTGCCGGCGCTGAAGGCGGCGCTGATTGCGCGCACCGAGGTGCTGCTCGAGGCTCCGCCCGGGGCCGGCAAAAGCACCCTCGTTCCCCTTGCGCTGTTGCCCGCACCCTGGCTCAAGGATCAAAAGATCTTGATGCTGGAGCCGCGCCGCATCGCGGCGCGCGCGGTGGCGAACCGAATGGCGATGCTGCTGGGAGAACCCATCGGCCGCACCGTGGGATTTCGTACCCGCATGGAAACGCGCGTCAGCCGCGACACGCGCATCGAGGTGGTCACGGAAGGCATTCTCACCCGCATGCTGCAAGGGGACTCTGCGCTCGCAGGCATAGGCTGCGTCATCTTCGATGAGTTCCACGAACGCAGCTTGAATGCCGATCTGGGCCTCGCACTATGCATCGAGAGCCAGCAAAACCTGCGGGAAGATCTGCGCATACTGGTGATGTCAGCCACGCTCGATCTGGCGCCGCTCGCGCGCCTGCTCCGAAACGCGCCAATCGTATCCGCGCAGGGCCGCAGCTTCGATGTCACGACGCATTTCGTTCCGCGGCGCAACGATCTGCACTTGGAACTGCAGGTCTCGCAGGTGGTGCGAGCAGCGTTGCGCGACCATGCCGGCGATGTTCTGTGCTTTCTGCCGGGCGCCGCGGAGATCCGTCGCGTGCAGCGAAACCTGGAGGAGTCGGATCTCTCCCCCGGTGTTCGAGTGATGCCCCTGTATGGCGAACTCGAAGGCGCAGCTCAGGATGCGGCGCTTGCACCGGCGGCGCCCGGACAGCGCAAGGTCGTGCTGGCCACCAGCATTGCCGAAACCAGCCTGACCATCGAAGGCGTCCGCGTCGTCGTTGATTCGGGGATGCGGCGCTACTCGGAATTCGATCCAGAGACCGGAATGAGCCGCCTGGCGACCGGAAGAGTGTCGCAAGCCGCGGCCGATCAACGCCGAGGCCGCGCCGGCCGCTTGAGCGAAGGCGTTTGTTATCGCCTTTGGTCGCAAGGCACACATGCATCGCTGAGTCCGCAGACTCCGCCGGAAATCCTTCACGCCGACCTCGCACCGCTGGCATTGGAACTCTCCTGTTGGGGCGCAGCCAACGCGAACAATCTCGCATGGCTCGACGCGCCGCCGTCGGCGCCGCTGGCTCAGGCGCGCGAACTGCTGCAACAACTCGAAGCGATCGATGCGACGACACGCGTCACCGCGCATGGGCGCGCGCTCGAGAAGATCGGCATGCACCCGCGTCTAGCGCACATGCTCGTCAAGGCGCGCGAGCTAGGCGCGGAGCGGCTCGCATGTGATCTCGCGGCCATTTTGAGCGAGCGCGATATCTTGCGCACAGGGGCGGGTTCACGTGATGCGGACCTGCGTCTGCGGATCGCAGTGCTGCGCGGAGATGAGC
>DASYIN010000074.1:0-7449 GCA_035997505.1 Steroidobacteraceae bacterium
CTATACAAAAGCACCACCGTGCATCAATCGTTAATTGTCGGCATGGCGCTTTTCGCCACCGGGCTCTTTGCAGCGACCGTTCACGCGGATGACTACACCAAAACCTATACCGTTTCGAATCGCGCCACGGTGCACGTCGACACGGACGACGGCAGCGTCAACGTAACTACCAGCGACACCAAGGAAGTTGAATTTCGCGTCGAATATCAGGGCTATGTATTGAATAAGTCCCTGGAGATATCTTCCAATCAGCACGGTGATGAGGTCGAACTCATCGCGCGTATTCCCCATGGGTGGCATTTCTCCATGGGGACGAACCGAAGGTTGCACGTTGAAGTTCGCATGCCAAAGGATGCGGATCTGCAAGTGAGAACCGGCGACGGCTCCATCAAGGCCCGCGACGTGACGGGCAACATTGACCTGCATAGCGGCGATGGCGCTCTGACCGTCAGTGCCCTGAAGGGTGCGATCCGCCTGCACACCGGCGATGGGTCAATCGACGCCACCGATCTGGATGGCAAATGCGACGCTACGTCCGGCGATGGCCGCATCCGTATCGCAGGACGGTTTGACGTACTGACCGCCAGAAGCGGCGACGGCAGCGTCGGCGTAGAGGCGGCGCACGGCTCCAAGTTGGATTCAAGCTGGAGCATCACATCGGGCGACGGCAGCATTGATGTCGCAGTACCGGCTGATCTGCCCGCGAATATTGAGGCGAGCTCGGGCGACGGACGCATCACCACCGACATTCCGATCACCACCGAAGGCGTCATGAGCAAGTCGAAGGTCCGCGGCAAAATGAACGGTGGCGGCTCGACACTCACCATCCACACGGGGGATGGCTCCATTCATCTCAAACAAGTCTGAGAGCACGCAGTAGCTTAAAAAGCACGTAAATCTCTCAACGCCAGACCGCCGCGCATCGAATCGATTCGCGGCGGTTTTTTTGCAACTGGCGCAAGCACGTCAAGCCTACTATTTCTCGTCAGGCGCTTTATTCTTCTGACAGATCTTCACGCACACCTGCGCTGCAGCCTGTTCTTGTGCGGTGCATGTTTCTTGATCTTTTCCGCTTTGTCGGCACGCCCTGTATTGCACTTCGAAATCATGAGTGCACTTTTGGCAATCACTGCCGCCGAGCGCAGTGCTTGCGCCGGCAAGAAACAAGGCGCCGACCAGAAAACTTGAGGTCAGTTTCATCCCGGTTCTCCTTATGGCTGCAGTCTATACCTTCGGCAGAGCGGGCATGTCCGCATCAATACTGATACCGCAATGCGGACAGCGAGTCGCGACGCCACGAGTCCGTCCTAGGCTGAACCAAAAGCCCACCCTTCCCAAGGACTTCAGACAATTGGGACAGGGAATCTCGACCAAGCTCCAGAAGCCGGCCGCAAGCACGACGCCGATCAACACCGCGAATATAATCCTGATTCCCAGAATTCTTGGCGCTCGCGACATCAATGCGCCGATGATCAAAAGAAAGACAATTCCCCAGGTCAGATATCGGTCGGTACGCCGTCTTAAGTATTGGCGGATCGTCATGCCGCGGTAGCATCGGTCATGACCGCACGAAGCACAATGGGCGAGTTGAGCTGCCCTTAGGACGGGAACGCTGAATTCTGTGACCCGCTGCCGGCCGCACCCGTCATCCGTTGCGGCGCTCCTGCGTTGCTTGTCACATGGAGCTGATCTCTCGCAGACGGCTGTTCTACGCGTTGGTGTTGCTGTGGGGCCCTGCTGCTTTGGCGGCGTCGCCGGCAGACCCGATTGCCGCCGTGCAATTGCTGCGCGAGGGCGGGTGCGGCGGCGTTCTGCCCCGTGCTCGCCCGCTGCGCCGACTTGCCGCACTGGATCGCGCGGCCGAACAATGGGCGGGGGGACGCACTCTGGCCGCCGCGGCTCAATTGAACGGCTATGACGCCGAATCAACAGCGGGCTTGCATATCAAAGGTCCCGACTCGGCAAGCATCCAGCTCCTCAAGCAATCCGGCTGCCGCACTGTCATGAACGAGGCCTTTCATGATGTCGGTATCTTTCGGCGCGGCGCGGATGCGTGGCTGGTGTTCGGTGGCGTCCATGCGGTGCCGGCCAGCGCGCAGGCGCCCAAATTGGCCAATCGAGCCTTGCAACTCGTGAACGAAGTGCGTGCCCGCGGCGCTCGCTGCGGGGAACGCTCCTTCGCGCCGGCGCCGCCAATGAGGCTATCCGACACCTTGGGCACGGTCGCATTTGGACACGCCAATGACATGGCGAGGCACAATTACCTCGAGCACGAAGACCTTACCGGACACTCGCCTGCCGATCGGGTGCGCGCAGTGGGATATCAAGAAAAACTGGTCGGCGAGAATATCGCCTACGGACCGAAGTCTGCTGAGGAAGTCGTGAAAGGCTGGCTCGACAGCCCCGGCCACTGCGAGAACATCATGGATCCGCGATTCGCGGAGATGGGAATCGCGTTCGCGGCCGGTCAGTCCGCTCGGCGGGGTCTGTTCTGGGTTCAGCTGTTGGTTGCGCCCAAGGCCTGATTGGCCGGCCCGGCTAGTCCTGCTTTGCGACCACCGGCGGATCACGCTCCACCGCGGCGCGCATGAATGCGGGATCTTTCGCATCCATGCAGACGAACGTCAGGTCTTCCTGCTTCGGCGACCAGGCATGATCGCTCGATTCGGTGGATTGACGGAACATCACATGCTTGCCCATCTGGTCGCAATATTGATGGGCGACATTGAGCGCCTTCAAATTCGTATCCGTCTGCGTTTCATAGCGCTGGCCGACCACGCTCACGTGATAGGCGTCCGATCCCGCAGGAGTAACTCCGCTCGGGGTCGACGCGCAGCCCGCCATCGTTGCGGATGCAATGATTCCAAACACCCATGTCGATTTGCGGCTTGCCATAAGAACTCCTTTAGGTAGCACGGCGCACCATAGCGCGGCAGTCCTAAAGCGTTCGTGATGTGAAGCACGATTAGCGCGCCAAAATTGTGATCGCCATCACGTGCGCACGGAGGCAAACGGATGGCGCTCGCGGCGCGCTGCACAGTTCGGTTTTGTCATATTTCCGGGAGAACCCATCTGTTCGCCTTGGGGCATCTCGATGGCCCGCACCGCGATTCTTTTCACGCCCACGCCGTATTCAAAGACGTTCTTGCCGCCGCGGTATCCGGTGAATACCAGTGCCGCGCTTGCCGCCAAGAGCACCCCGATGAACAACCAGGAGGGCCGGGATTCCTGCGCGGTACCGGCACCCCGCCAGACAGCCAGCAACACCAATATCAGCGTGGTAAAGAGTGCCCACCTCATGTGCAGTGAAATGGCGTGACGCACGGCCGCATCGACATCAAGATCAATCACAGCCGCCAATCCGGTACCCAAGGCGAACACGGCGGCCACCGCACCGAGACACAGATTCCATGTCCCGACGGTCGCGGCCGTGGCGGCCAGGGACGCGCTGCGCAGCAGCCGGGCCGCAAGCAACAAGGCGGTCGCCACCAGAATCAGTGCCACGGGGAAATGCACCACCAGTGGATGCCAGCCTGGCATCGGGCTCATGATGCTCCTCGCGCGGCAAGCTCGGCGCGCCACCAGGCAATGGTGTCGCGGATTCCTTCGTTCAACGAAAAACGGGGACGCCATTGCACTTCATCCCGCAGGCGATGCACATCCGCCAGCAATATCGGCGGCTCATCCGCGGCCGCGCTGCGAGCGCCAAGCCGAATCAGATCGGGTCGTCCGATTTGCTGCGCAATGCGCCCGATTAGATCCGACAACGCCACCGCTTCATCGGAACCCATATTCACCGGTCCTTGAACCTCGCTGTCCAAGAGTTGCGCAAAGGCGGCGCCGAGGTCGGTGACATGCAGAAAACCGCGGACCTGCCGCCCATGGGTGCACAGGGCTTCTCGACTGAGGAGCAGCTGCCGTATGACCGAAGGCACCAATCGCTCCGGATGCTCATACGGACCGTATTGGAGAAAGACGCGGCCCCATGCGGCCGACAGGTGTTGCTCAGCAGCGAATCGCGCCAAGTCCTTTTGCATGGCGATCTTGCTGGCGGCATATGGCGTCGGAGCTTTTGCGCCCGCGTCGGCCAGGGGACTGGTCTGCTCGATGCAGACGCCCACTCTCGACCAGTCGTATTCCACGCAACTGCCCGCCATGACGGCACGGACACCGCCTGCTGCACGAAAGCAGCGCAGCAGGTACTGACTTGCCGCCAACCAACGGGCATTGTCCGGACTCTGCCAATAAATCCCCGGCGTCGCGATCCAGGCGAAGTGCAGCAGATGAGTCGGCTTCACCCCTTTGACCAGTTCCTCGACGCCTGCTTCGCTGAGCAAATCCGCGCAATGAACAGAAGCACCGTGAATCTCTTGAGCGAACGGTGCGTGGGCATTCTTGGATAAAACCGCGTGGACCTCGTACCCTTTCCCGAGCAGCGGCGCGACGCTCCATCGACCGATAAATCCGCCGGCGCCCGTCACCAGCACGCGCTTGGTTTGACTCACCGCCGGGTCGACTCCAGCAGCGGATAAGCAGCATCACGGGACGAGATGACGCTGGGCGTCATCGGCCATTGAATTCCGAATGCGGGATCGCTCCAGCGGAATCCGCGTGCATGCTCGGGCGCATGTGGTACGGAGATCATGTAGTACACCTCCGCATCGTCGCTTAAGGTCACAAAGCCGTGCGCGTAGCCCGGCGGAATGAACAGCGAGCGGCGGTTGTGCGCCGTCAACTCCACACCGAACCAGCGCCGATAACCGGTTGAGTGCGGCCGAACGTCCACGATGACGTCGAAGATCGCTCCCGCCGTACAGCGCACCAACTTGTGCTCTTCGTGCGGCGCGTCCTGATAGTGCAGCCCCCGCAGCGTGCCCTTACGTGCATTGAAAGACACGCTGCACTGACGCCACTCGACGCTCAATCCTTTGGCCGCAAATTCCTCGGCGCAAAAGCTTCGGGCAAAGAAGCCGCGATCGTCGGCCAGCGGCTCGAGGTCCACGAGAAAGGCGCCCGGCAGCGGCGACTCAGTGAAAATCATCGCGCTATCCGTCCCACAGTTTCCAAGGCGCAGCACCGCTCTCCCAGAGAGAATTCAAATTCTGCTTGTCGCGCAAAGTGTCCATGGGTTGCCAGAAACCGCGATGCACCCACGCTGCCAGTTGACCCTCGGCGGCCAAAATTTCCATGGGTTCCTTTTCCCAAACCGTGTCATGACCGTCGATCAGTTCCAACACACTGGGTTCGAGAATGAAGAATCCGCCATTGATGAGGCCGCCTTCGGCGGAAGGCTTCTCTTCGAACGACACCACGCGCGCTTCCTGCGTCGCGATCCGGCCGAAACGCGCCGGGGGCCTCACACAGGCGACGGTTGCCTTGCGGCCCTGGCTTGTGTGGAAGGCAATCTGTGCCTTGATGTCGATATTCGAGAGGCCGTCTCCGTAGGTCATGCAGAAGGGCTCGCCGGGATTTAAGTATTTGCCGATTTGCAGGAGCCGGCCGCCGGTCATGCTCTCCTCGCCGGTGTCGACCAGAGTGACTTTCCAAGGTTCCACGCGGCAATCGTGGTACTCCGCCCGATTCTCGGCCATGTCAAAGGTGACATCCGCTTGATGCAAGAAATAATTCGCGAAGTACTCCTTGATCATGTAGCCCTTGTAGCCCAGGCAGACGATGAATTCCTTGACGCCGAATGCGGCGTAGAACTTCATGATGTGCCAGAGGATGGGCCGCGTGCCGATCTCCACCATCGGTTTGGGCCGCGTGTTCGATTCTTCTGCGATGCGCGTGCCCTTGCCGCCCGCCAAGATCACGCACTTCATGGGCGCAGCGCCGGCAACGACTGATATTGCGCGATCTGCGCTTCGGAATACTGCTTCATGTTCTCCCCCGCCGCGTGGGCTCGATACCAATCCGCGGTCCAAGATAGCGAATCACCCACGTTGAGCCGCGGCTGCCAACTTAAGACGTCATGCGCCAAGGTGGACGCCAGCGTCAGCGCAGCCGCTTCCTTCGGCTGTGCCGCCGCCTCCTGCCGCCAGCCCGGACGGCCCGAAAATCTTGTGCTGAACGCCTCCACGACTTCGCGCACCGTGCAAAAGGATGAGGCTTCGGGTCCAAAATTGACAGCACGCGGCGCGCGGGCCGGCGTCTGAACCAGTGCTTGCGCAAGTGCGAGATAGCCGGCCAGCGGCTCCAGCACATGCTGCCAGGGCCGGATCGAATCCGGATACCGCAAGGACACCGGCACCCCCGCCTTGAGAGCCCGAACACAATCCGGGATCAGACGATCCTGGGACCAATCGCCGCCGCCGATGACATTGCCGGCGCGCACCGTGGCGATGGGCGGTCCCTCTGCAAAGAAACAATCGCGAAAACTTCCCGTCAGCAGCTCAGCGCATGCCTTGCTATTGCTGTAGGGATCATGGCCTCCCAGTCGGTCGCCTTCGACGAAGGGTCGGCCCTCGCCGTTATTTTCGTACACCTTGTCGCTGGTCACGACGACCACGCATTCCAAACCCTTCAGGGTTCGGCACGCCTCGAGCACATTGCCCGTGCCCAGCACATTGGTCGCATAGGTCGCCAGCGGATCGCGATACGACTCCCGCACCAACGCTTGCGCGGCCATGTGGATGACGACCTGCGGGTCCGCCTTGATCAAAGCCTCGCGGATTTTGTTCGCGTCCCGAATATCGGCAATATGCGACGGATCTTGCCCCCCGACGATGCCGAACAAATTCGGTTCGGAGTAAGGCGCCAGGGCGTAGCCGGTGACCCTCGCTCCCAGAGCTTTAAGCCACAGATGCAGCCATGCGCCTTTGAAGCCCGTGTGCCCGGTCAGAAAAACGCGGCGCTCCCGCCAAAACTCGTGCGCAAGCTGGGTAATCTCTATCCCTCCTTCTTGTCCCAGTAGGATTTCAAAATCTGCAAATAGGGTCTTGCGGCGCCGAGCGGCAAGGCATCACTGGCGCGAATCTGCAGCGTCCAGCGCTTCGCAAAGCGCCGCAGCATCAAAAACACATCCTTGTACTGTTTGCGCCCTTGAGTCGAATAGGCGATCTTCAGGGCATCGCAAATAATCGCGACCGGCAACTTGTAAATGCGCGAACGGGCAACGAAGGGATCGCGTGCGCGCGCCGAAAAGCTGCGGTCCGTCACCAGAATCCAGGTCGCCACCCGCTCCATCAGAAATATTTTCATCTGCACCTCGCGCCGGCCGCGGTAATCGGTCGGTGTGCGCAAATCGATCCCTAGAGGGTCATCCGGTGTTTCGGCGATGGCAAACAATTGCTCGGTGATCTTCAACCAAGCCCGCCAAAATCTGGGTTTGGCGATGAAATAATTCGAATGCACGGTATTTCGGGAATCGGAAACCAAATCCTCGAGCGGCATCGGAAAACCCAAGCGCGCGAAGAAGGCATTGGCGACCCGCAAAAGACCCGGATGCTC
>DASYIN010000075.1:0-2651 GCA_035997505.1 Steroidobacteraceae bacterium
GACCCTGACCATGTATCGGGATCCTCAACGGACGGCTGCGGAGATCGCCAAATGGTCCACGCGGGATGCGGCCGCTTTTTTGAGGCTCTCGGCGCAGGCGGCGGCCTGGCTGCCGATGCTGGTGTCCACGCTGTTCACACCGCCCATGCCCCTGGGTGCTTCGAACGCGCTGCTGGACCAGAGCCGGGAGGGTCGTGAACTGTGGCGCACCATACAGATGAGCTGCCACGATGTGTTGGCGAACTATTTCGAACATGACCGTGTGCGCGCGCACTTTGCGCGCGTGGCTGGCGAGAATCTGGTCTCGGCGGATGAAAAGGCGACCGGGATCGGGATCTTCGTATTCCTGGGTTTCCTGGAGGCGTACGGCTTTGGCGTGCCGGTCGGCGGCAGCGGCCAGCTTACCGAGGCCCTGGTGCGCTGTATCGAGTCGTACGGCGGCTCCGTGTTGGCGGGACAGGATGTGCGTGAGGTCATCGTGGCAAACGGCCGTGCGACGGGTGTGCTCACAGCGGACGGCCGCCGCCACATGGCCAACGATGCGATTATCGGTGCTATCCATCCTCACAAGCTCTCGGGGATGGTTGCGAGTCTGGATCCGGAGGTGCGCAAGGCCGCCGAGGCGACCCAGATTACCGAGGCCGCGTGCGTGACGGTTCACGCCGCCTTGGATGGGCCGCTGCACTTCAAGACGCCCGATGCGGTGCAGTCGGTCATGATTGAACTCATGCCCGCCACCTATCGTGAGATGCGTGAATGCTTCGATGATCTGCGCTATGGCGGATTCATGCGCACCCACCTGCTGGGGATGGGATCGCTGTCGATCTTCGACAGTTCGCGGGTACCGCCGGGGAAGGGTATCGCGCACATCTGGGATTACGCGCCCTACGTGCGCCCCGACGGACGCTCCTGGGACGAGGGCAAGGATTCGTACGCCCGCAGTATGCTCGAGCGGCTGCGCCGCTACACCACCAACCTGGACGAGGTGCTGCTGGATTTCCACTGCGACAGTCCCGTGGACATGGAGCGCACCTCGCCCAGTTTCCTGCGCGGGGACCTGCACGGAATCGCGACCACCAGTTATCAGAGCGGCGCGCACCGTCCCACCCCTGACCTTGGCCAATATCGCGTGCCCGGTCTGGAGCGGTTGTACTTGGTCGGACCGTTTCAGTATCCGGGCGGCGGAGTGTTCGGGGCCGGGCGCGCCACCGCCCAGGTCATATGCGATGACCTGGGCATCGATTTCGAGCGACTGGAACACCCGGCATGAAACTCTACGGCACTGACAAGCGCGAACTCATGACGGTCAGCCGCATTGAACGCGATGGCAATCGTCTGGTGATCCGCGCCAAGGTTTTTGGCACCATGCCCATGACGGCCACCTTGACGCCGGCGGACGTGCGTGCCGGCCTCAAGCTGTTGGGAGTGTCTGGGATCCTGTTCATGTTGACGATGCCGTTTCGCCGGTCCGCATCCCGGCCCAAGGAGCAAGCATGAGCTCATCGATGAAAGGCAAAGTAGCGATCATCACGGGCGGTGCCGGAATGATCGGACACGCTGCGGCTACCTCACTGGCGCAGGCCGGCGCCGACATCATGCTGGTGGACATCAATGCCGAGGCGCTCGCCACGCGACGCGGCGCGATTGAAAAATTGGGCGTACGGGTAGAAACGCAGGTGGCCGATGTGCGCGATTCGGGCGCGGTGGCCGCGTACGTGGCGAAAGCCCTGCAGAAATTCGGCCGTATCGATGCGTTCTTCAATAACGCCGGCATCGAGGGCAAGCTCGGCCCGACCCACGAATATGACGAGGCGGAGTTCGACAAGATCATCGCCGTCAACCTGAAGGGCATTTTCCTCGGCTTGCGCCACGTTTTGCCGGTGATGCTGCAGCAAGGGCAGGGCACGGTCGTCAACACCGGTTCAATCGCCAGCGAGCGCGGCCTGGCGGGCGCTTGCGCGTATAACGCTTCCAAACACGCGGTGATTGGTTTGACGCGCACGGCGGCCAGCGAGGTGGGGGCGCGCGGTGTACGGGTCAATGCCGTGATGCCCGGCGTGATCGATACGCCACTGCTGGAAGCGATGCTGCGCATGATGTTCAAGGGTGATGTGGAGGCGGGCAAGCGGGTGCTGGGCAAGGTGGCGACCCAGGATCGAATTGGCCTGCCGGCGGAGATTGGCGAGGTGGTGACCTTCCTGCTTTCGGACGCGGCGAGCTTCGTTAATGGCGCGGCGTGGGCCGTGGACGGCGGCGCCCTGTCGACGATCCGGCATTGAAAGTATGCAGTGCAAAAGACTTTTGCACAGAAAGTATGCGATGCAAAAGGTTTGTTGCTTCTTTGCCCGCCAGATTGTAAGTAGCACCAACAAACGATAAATTGCGCTCACGCCGGCTGCGAGGTCGGCGCTAGCGTCATACATGGGGGTTCTCAATGAAGATCAGATTTGTAAATCGTTCGGGTTTGCGATGGGGCAGAGCCATGGTCCTCATCGGCGTGCTATCCCTACCGAGTGTTGCCATGTTCGCGGCGACCGGCGATCAACTCGAAGAGGTCGTGGTAACCGCGACGCGGCGTGAACAGAACCTCCAAGTGGTGCCTATCGCCGTCACCGCGTTCACCGCCGAAGCGATGGAAAGCCGCGGTGTCA
>DASYIN010000076.1:0-92328 GCA_035997505.1 Steroidobacteraceae bacterium
CGGCAGAAAAATGGCCTCATCGAAGCGCGCGTTGAACCGGTACGTAAAACGGTTTAGGCGCTCCCATGGATCATAGGTGTACATCGGCGGCGCATCTTCGGGCGACAGAAGCGGCACGGGCTCAGGCGCTGTACCCGCGCCCCCTTCCGAGCTCGCGACGGACTCGGCGGCAACGGCGTCTGCAAACGCCTGGGCGCTCGCGGCCGCGGCGGCGTTGTCGGCCGCCGGCGTCTGGTCCGGTACCGTCCGGATCGATATGACATTCGATGCACAGCCGGCGAGTGCGAGCGCGAGGCAGCCGATGAGCGCGGCGCTCCTCATGGACTGCTCCGCGGCCACCGGCCCGACAACATGTCGAGCATGTCTGCAACTTGCTGCCGCTCCCCCACTTCTCCGAGATGTCCTCCTTGAGCATAGACGACAAGTCGTGATCCCATGGTCTCCTGAAGCCACGCGAACTCGCGTTGATTGAGAATCAGGTCATTGCGGGTGGTCTGTGCATAGTAGTTTTCGTCGGAGCGCAGATAGTCGCCGATGATGTCGAGACGATTCGCGGCAATCAGAGAGGGGCTGGTCTCATCCGGGCGGCGTTTGAGATAATAGGGGGCGAATACCCCGGTAAAATAATCGGCAAACGGTCTGGCGCGCAGATCGCGTTGGATGTCGGCGAGCGAGTCGCCCACCCGCGGCGGATGCTTGGGATCGGTGATCACGCCGGTTTTGGCGTACAGATCGCCGATGAAGAACATGTCGATGAGCTGCAAACGAAACGTCAGCGCGACCGCGGCGGAGAAGTCCGCATCGGTTTTGAGCGAGGCGGCCGCCGCGCCGTACAAGAAATTTTCGTCAAGCTCGAGGCGGTCCGATGCCCGGTACAGGTTGGCGATCTGCGCATACAGCCGGCGGTAGAGAAATTCGACCGCCTGATCGCCGGGTCCGATGCTAGCTGCGAAGAGCCTGTCGAGGCGGCCCACCGAGGCGAACAAGCTGACGGGTGGATTGATCATCACGGCTCGACCAATTTTGAGTTTGCCCTCGACGGAGTCGATCGATTTGACGACGGCGGCATTGGCTCCGCCCAGGCTATAGCCCACAACGTCGATATGCGTGATGTGAACTCTGCGCGGCAGGTGTTCGAGAATTTCCTGCATTGCGCGATACAGGTCGTGTCCGTCCTGCATGAGATCACCCGCCACTCCGGTGCTCGACGCCGACACGATGAACCCCGAAAAAGTCGGAGAAGGCATGGTCAACACGTGGTAGCCCGCGCCATAGAGCGCGGCGCGCAGGACAGAGATGGTCTTCGTGTTGCCGTCGCTGCCGGTGCCGGAAATAACGATGGCTAAAGGAGCAGGTTTGTCCTGCGCCGAGAGCCATACACGCAGTTTGCTGTCGAACCAAAGAACCTCGGGCACCGGAAGGCGCCACGGCAATTCAATATTGATTTCGGACAAGGGGACTTTTGCCGGTAAGGGCGCCATGTCTTCAGGCGGCGTACCGAACACCGTAGCGCGCAGTCCGGCGGAATCGGCGAGACCGGTTGCGGGTCCGGGGGCAGGCGGCGGTTGCGGCCCGGACTGCGGCGCGATGGATTGCGCGGCGGCGACAGATACACTGAAGATCAGTGCGAATGGAATCAGCTGTAGGCAGGCCCTCATCGTCATTCGCATCGTTGATACCATATCAGCAACGGCTCGCGGTTTCGACGACCGATGTGCGTAGGACGAGCCCTACGCGAGCATGGCATCAGGCAAAAATCAGGTGAATTTTTGTGCACACAGTTAAGCGGCATTCGAGGCAATTCGCGCCCCTGCGGATCCTGGTGGATTCGACTGGCGGCCGCGCCTTGCCGTTGCCTCCGGGCCTATTGCGGCTGTACGGCACGTTCCGTTTGCCGGCGCCGCGCGAGGGTTTCCCTTACGTCTTCAGCAATTTCGTCAGCACACTCGACGGCGTCGTCTCGCTTCAAGTGAAGGGCCACAGCGGCGGCGGCGACATCAGTGGATTCAGCGCTCAGGATCGCATGGTGATGGGGTTGTTGCGCGCCGCCGCCGATACGGTGATTGTCGGATCGGGCACGCTCGCCGCCGATCCCGGACACGTCTGGATTCCTGCAGCCATCTGCCCTGAGCTGAAGAATGACTACGATCGGCTTGAGGCCGCAATGGGGAAGCGTTCCGCAGCACTGAATGTGATCGTCAGCGCCATGGGCTCGGTCGACCTGCGCTTGCCGGTTTTCGCTTCTGGAAAGACGCCGGTGATCATCATCACGACGGCGCGCGGCGCGAAACAGTTGCTGAAGCGCAGGGTCCCCGATTCAGTCCAGATACGTGCGATCCGGCGTCAGGCTGCCAATATTTCCGCGGCGCATATTCTCGACGAGGTCCATCGGACCGTGCCGGCCAAACGCATCCTGGTCGAAGGCGGCCCTCGATTGCTTGGCCAGTTCTATGAAGAGCATCTTCTGGGTGAGCAATTCCTGTCTCTCGCGCCGCAACTCTCGGGCAGACAAATCGGCGACGCGCGATTGAGCCTCGTAATGGGCAAGACTTTCGCGCCTCGCCGTCCCCTCTGGGGACGATTGATCGATGCCCGGCTCGGCAGCCGCCTGTTGTTCCTGCGCTACCGCTTCTGAAATCCGCCTTTCAGGCCTCCAGTCGCTGATTTCGTAAGGCCACGTATTTCCAGGGGCGGGGCGCTCGGCTCGGCTCACGATCAACGCCACTTTCTAGCTAGGCCGGCGCCTCCGGCGCGGCCGTTTGAAAGGCCGGCAATTCTCGGCACGCGGCATCGATCGCCAGAATTCGCGGAAAGGCATTCATATCGACCGAAAACCGCCGGGCGTTGAATACCTGCGGCACCAGATAGATGTCCGCCATCGTCGGAGCATTTCCATGGCAGAACCGGCCTGTCGCGGCGTCCCGCGCCAACCATCGCTCCAGGGCGTCAAATCCGACCCCCACCCAGTGCCGGTACCAGGCGTCGCGAGTCTGCTTGTCCAACACCAGTTTATCTTCCAGATAACGCAGCACCCGCAAATTGTTCAGCGGGTGGATGTCGCTCGCGATTGCCTGGGTCAGAGCGCGGACCCGCGCACGAGCCAGAGGCTCGGCGGGCAGCAAGGGCGGCTCGGGATGCAACTCATCGAGATATTCGATGATGGCCACGGATTGCGTCAGCACCACGCCGTCGTCCAATCCCAGTGCGGGGACGAAGCCTTGAACATTGATCTGCAGGAATTCCGACAGCCGATGTTCGCCCGAGCGTAAGTTCTTGATGACCGATGTGTATTTGAGATTCTTGAGCGCCATGGCAATTCGCACCCGGTACGATGCCGAACTCAAGCCGTAGCCATAGAGAATCATTGGTGCCAGTATATTGGACGTCATTGACTTCGACACGAACGGAACCTCATTTATGCTCAAGAACGCACTCATGGCCCTGGCACTCTGCGGCGTCGTGGTCGCTGCGCCCTGCATGGCGCATGCGAAACTGCAAAGCTCCACGCCGGCGAACAATGCCAAATTGACGCAGGCGCCGAAAACGCTGACGCTCAATTTCAGCGAAGCCGCGCAGCTTGCGGTATTGAAGCTGGTACGCGATGGCCAGGAAATTCCGGTGCCCCTGGACAAGGGCGCCAAGGCGGGCCAAACGTTTACGCTCACGCTGCCGGCGCTGTCTCCGGGAAACTATACGGTGCAGTGGTCCGCGATGGCGGCGGATGACGGGCATGTGACCAAGGGATCCTTTACCTTCTCGATCGCCGCGTAGCCGCTCGGCCGGACAGGCTCCTAGCTCATGGAGATCAGCGGCTGGGACGTCGCGGGCGTGTTCGCGAAGGCAGCCATGTATGCGGCGACGCTTGGCGCGGCCGGCGCGATTTTCTTTCTGGCGTATTGCAGCCCGCTGCTGCGGGAGAGTCAGCGCACCGTCATCCGGCGCCTCATCGGAATTCTCATTGGCGTCGCTGTGCTGCTCAGCGTGTGCAGAATCGCACTGCTCTCAGGCTCCATGAGCGGAGACGTTGCGGGCATGTTTGACGGCAGCTTTGCGCGCATGATTTTAGGCGCAGGCGAAGGCCGGGCGACCGGCGCGCGAATCATCGGACTTTGCCTGGCGCTGCTTGCTCTATCGCCGAAGCCCAACCTGCGCGGACCCGCCATCCTGGGCGGCAGCATCGCAGCGACGTCCTTCGCCTGGATCGGTCACGTGCATGCATTGACGCCGAACATCGCACCCGGCTTGCTGCTCTGCCTGCACTTGCTTTGCGGCGCGTTTTGGCTCGGCGCCTTGCCGCCCCTGTGGGTGATTGTGGCGGGCGGCAATCAGCCGCAAATCGCAGCAGCGGCAGCGCGCTTCGGAAAACTGGCGCTCCGAGTCGTGGCGCTCCTGCTGGCGGCGGGTGTGAGTTTGCTGCTGATGTTGATCGGCCCGGCGCAGCTGTTGACCAGCGACTACGGTCGCCTGATGTCGATCAAGCTGCTCGCGGTCGCCGCGCTCCTGGGACTTGCGGCGTGGAATAAATTGCGCCTGACACCCGGGCTTTTGGCACGTGAGAAGCGAGCCGCGGTTTTGTTTCGACGCTCACTCGCGGCGGAAATCAGTGTCGGCGCATTCATTTTGATGATCACCGCTGCGTTCACGACCGTGACGGGGCCGCCGTAGGCGCGCAGCCCATTCAAGGCAGCAGCGCGTAGTCGACGTAAACGCCGCCCGGTGTGCCCGACACGCAAGCCTCTACGTCAAATGCGGAACGAATCAGCGCGGGCGTCAGCGTTGTCGCCGTCGCGCCGTCGCCCTGCACGCGGCCATCGGACAGCGCGAAAATACGGCTGGCATAGCGGCCCGCGAGGGTCAGGTCATGGATCGACGCGATCACCAATTTGCCGGATTTCGCGAGCTCCTGCAGCCGGTGCGCGGTGTCGAGCGCGTGCCGAGGATCCAGGCCGGCGATCGGTTCATCGATGATCAGCACGTCGGGATCGGCGATGAGCGCACGGGCCAGCATGGCGCGCGCGAGTTCCCCGCCTGACAGCGTTGTCGCAGGCTGTTCGCGATGCGCGAGCAGGTCGCATGCTTCCAACGCCTGCGCAATGCGCGGACCGAAGCTTGCGGGCAGGCCGCCCAACGCCGGCAAGGTCGGTGTCAGCCCCAGGGCCACCAATCGTTCCACCGAAATCGGCCATTCGCAGCGGGGATTTTGCGGCAGATAAGCGCGCCGCTGCGCCAATTTTCCGCGGGACAGCGCGTGTATTGAGATGCCGTCGAGCGCAACCGTCCCGGAATCCGGCTTCACCAATCCCGCCAGCACCGACAGCAGCGTCGACTTGCCGGCGCCGTTCGGCCCGATGATGGCAACAAAATCTCCGGACTCCGCATGCAGCGAGACATGATCGAGAATGTCGCGCGAACCGCGGCGGATGCAGAGGTTCGATGCGTCGAGAATGCTCATGAGCCGCGCATCGCTTTTAAAAGACCGGCCCGCAGCGCCACGGCCGCATCGGCGCTCTCGACCACACCGCAGTTGTAAAGGGCGCTGGGGTAGGTGACCCGCCGCCTGGAATACAGCTTGCGAATCAGCGGATGCTGCGCCAGATCGGTATTGAGTCCCGGGGTATCGCTGATATTGCCGGCGTAGGCCAGGATGTCCGGTTGCGCCCCGAGCAGCTGTTCCACGTCGAAGGACGTGTACTCCCCGCTGAGCGATGATGCGACATTGACGCCGCCCGCGGCGTTAAGAATCGTGTCGAACATGGTGCCTTTACCGGGAATCGAGCCGCCCTCCCCCCAAGCTGCGACGCGGATGAGTTGCCGCGGCTTGGAGGCTGCCAGGTCACGCAACGTCGAATCCATTTTCTCGATCAAGGCTTCGCCGGCCGCCTCTCGCCCAAGAGCCTGGGCGACCTGGCGCGTCACCGTGCGAATTTCGTCGAAATCCGCCGCAGGCGCGATTTCGAGCAAGGGCCAGTGCAGTTTCTTCAGCAGCGATCGCGTTGCCGGCGTGGTGTAGCTACCGGCGAGCACCAGATCCGGCTTTTCGGCGAGCACCTCCTCGACCGTGCCCCAATTGATCCGTACCTTGGCGGCCTGCGGCCACTGATAAGAAATAGTGGGATCGCGCGCGTAGTATGAGACGGAGGCAATCCGTTCCGGCGGCATCAGTTCGAGCAGCAAATCGTCCGTGCACATGCTGAGCGACATCACGTGCTGAGGACCTGGGTCCGCAGCCATGGCGGCGCCTGCCCAGAGCAGCAGTGCCCAACCCATTGCCATTTGCAGCTTCCGGCTCATTGCTCGAACTGACTGAAGTCCGGTGCCCGACGTTCGGAGAACGCCGTAAAGGCCTCTTTGAACTCCGCGGATTTGAGCTGGCGAATAAAGTGACCCGACTCCTGGCTCATCCGCGCCAACAACACCGCCTCGTCGCGCATCAGCGATTTGGTCGCGACCACGGACGCCGGTGCCCGCGCGGCGATGGCGACGGCGGCTGCGCGCGCGGTGGAGTGCAATACCGCCTGCGGCACGGAGCGATTCGCGATTCCCCAGTTCACTGCCTTTTCCGCATTCACGGGTTCACCAAGCACGAACATTTCAAACGCGCGTGCATGTCCGATTCGCAGCGGCATCAACAGGCTCGAGCCCGCCTCGGGTACCAGCGCGAGATTGACGAACGGCGCAATCAGCAACGCGTCCTCGGCGACGTAGACCATGTCGCAATGCAGGAGCATGGTGACGCCCACACCGACCGCACGGCCATTGACGGCTGCGACGATTGGCGTGCGCGCCTTGGCGAGCGCGGGCAGCAGCGGATTCGAATCCGCTGGTGTTGGCGCCGCCGTCGAATTGCCGACTGCGGCAAAATCGGCCAAATCATTGCCTGCGGTGAACATGTCGCCGTTGGCCTTGATCAATATGCAGCGAACATTCGGGTCGCTGTCGGCGCCGGCGATCTCCGTGGCCAGCATCTGGTACATGGCACGAGTCAGTGCGTTTTTCTTGTCCGGCCGATTGAGCGTGAGCGTCAAGATCTTATCGGACTTTTCCGCCACAACATGCTGTGTCACAAGAATTCTCCTTCGCGTTATTACGGCGCCGTCTTGCGCAGCCGCACGACAAGCCAAAAGAAAAAGGGCGTCCCGATCAGACTGGTCAATACGCCAAGCCTGAGTTCGGTTCCCACATGAATCAAGCGGGTTGCAACGTCGGCGAACAGCAGCAGCAGCGCTCCGCTCAGCGCGGCTGGAAAAAGGATGCGGCTGGGTTGATGACCCAGCAGCGGCCGAACCACGTGGGGAGCGACCAATCCGATGAATCCCACGACGCCCGTCACCGCCGTGGACGCTCCAATGGCCAGCGCCGTGCCGAACACCGCCAGAAAATATAGCCGCCCTAGATTAACGCCCAAGCTCTGGGCCTGCGCCTCGCCCAGGGCCAACGCGTCGACGCCCCGCGCCGTGAACAGCAGCATGGCGCAGCCGAGCAAAATGAACGGCGTCACCAGAACCACGTGGACCCAGCTGCGATCCGACAGCGAACCCATCAGCCATGTCATGATTTCATAGGCCGCATACGGATTGGGCGCAAGATTCAGGGCCATCGCTATTCCTGCCGCTGCCAGCGCGGACACGGCGGCGCCCGCGAGCACCAGCGTGATTGTTCCGCCGCCGCGCCCCAAAGCAAAGGTCAGCACACTCGCGAGCAAGGCGCCAAGCAATCCCAGCAGCGGCGCGGCAGTCATGAAATGCGTCGCGAAACCAAAGTAGACGGCGATAACCGCACCGAGGGCGGCGCCCGCTGAAACACCCAACAATCCCGGCTCCGCCAAGGGGTTGCGCGTCACACCCTGCAGCACGGCGCCGGACATTCCCAAGGCTCCGCCGACTTCGAGCGCGAGGATGGCCCGGGGCAACCGCAGCTGCGTCACGATGGTCGAGGCGAGATTGGCATCCTTCGACCACAGGCCGTCCCACACTTCCCCGATCGGCAGCCAGACTCGCCCCGCCAGCAGCGAGATCACGAACATCGCGGCCAGTAGCAGCAAAAGCAAGACGCTGATTATTCGGGGATTATGCATAGCTTCTGCTGACGAACCAGAACACACCCAAAGCCACGAGAAAAGAAGATGCCACGTCAACCACGATGGGGCGCGGCAACGCGAGCCGGAAGTGCTTCAGTCCCAGCACCAGCAACGTCGCTCCCACCACCAGCGCCAGCTGGCCAATTTCGACGCCCAGATTGAAACCGACGAGAAGTTCGGCCAGCCGCTGGGTCGGCAGCTGCAGTTCCAGAAGGTCGGCGGCAAAACCGAAGCCATGGATCAAGCCAAACACCAGGGTCACCAGAATCCGCAATCGGCCGGCATCGCGTATGTTGCCTGAGATGAGCAGATAGTTCGCCGTGAATAATCCCGCGCCAAGCAGCAAAAGGCTCGGCAATCCGCCGAATCCCAGAAACTGACACAGCGCCATCAACCCCAAGCAGCCGCCGACTCCCAAAGCAATCAGCTTGGGCTGCCTCGTCTGAACCACGATGTTTTCCGCACCGATCAACGCGATGGTGAGGGCGACCAAGGCATCGATGTATTCTGCGTGCGGCCTCAAGACGCCGGTGACGGCCAATGCCAGCGTCAAGCTGTGTCCGATCGTGAATCCGGTCACCACGAACACTAGATCGCGAAGCCGCCGCGAGATCAACACCAGCCCCAATAGAAACGACATGTGGTCGACGCCGGTGAAGATGTGCATCATTCCCATGCGTATGAATTCAAAGAAGCTGGCATTCTTGAGCCGGCCGCCCTCCGCGCCCGTCACATCGATCGTTTGATGTTCGCTGGTGATCAGTTGCTCGGTGAATTCGCCGGTCGCTGCGTTTTGCACCTGTGCAAAGTTGGTGTGACTGGCCACCAGATCGAAAAAAGCGCCGAAATGGATCTGCAGGTTGGGGGCCGCCGCGCACTTGAAGGTAAAGTCGAACTTACTGAATCCGGTCAGCGCGGATAAAATCTCCACCGGCGGGATGAGCTCGCAGCGCCTGCCGTCGGCGACGGCGTAGATTTTCGGAGTCAGGTAGTCCCGAACCCGTTCCCCTGTGACTGCACCTGCATCCGTCGCCAAGCGCCTGGCTTCGATGTCCGGAATCGTCACGACCACATCGACGAATTGACCGTTGATTTCCCAGACCGAATGAGACTGACTGCGCACGTGCGCCGAGACCGGCGGCGACAGCCATGCGGCCGCACAGAGCAGAACGATGAGCGCCGCCTGCTTCAACGCAAATCGTCCGCGATCAGCACGTTGGCGCGTTTGCGCAAGAAGGATTCGCCGCTGACCTTCGAGCGTTCGATTGCCTGGTTGCGATAGTCGCTCACAACCTGCGAACGCGCCGCCGCGAAGGCGAAGGGAACCGGAAGCTTGTTTTTGTCCATATCGAGGATGTGAATGCCGTCGGCCATGCGAATCGGCGCCGAAATGGCGCCGTCCGACAGGTCCCGGGCGACGGCGAAAAGCTGATCGCCGAGATGGATCTTGGCGGCGAAATAGAATTCATCGTCTTTTGTCTTGCCCGAGTCACGGCCGCTGAGGCGCGCCAATGCCTGCGGATCGTGGATTGCCGATTTGAGCGCCGCTGGCTCGCCCGGCAGTTCAGGCAGCGCCGTTGCCGGGAACACCCAATCCTTCACTCTCATGATCCCTTCGCTGACGTAGCGATCCTGGTGCGTCGCGTAGAACTGCCGCAGCGCCGCCTCGCTCGGCTGCGCAGTGATCGCGTTCTCGGAGATCTCCAGTTCGACCGCGTTCACCAGCGCGCCGCGCACGTCCGGATCGGTCGACGCGACATCCAGTTCCTTGCCTCGCTGCACGAACAGTTCTTCGCGAATCATGTCATCGAGAACCCTGTGTCGCTGCTCCAGGGTCGCGTGACTCAAGTCGACGCCGTACAGGGTCTGCAGCAACGCCACATAGTCGGCCCGCGACACGGGTTGCTGATTCACCAGGGCGACATCCTCGCCGGGAACGATGAGGGTCGATGCGCTGCGCGCCGTGAAGAGCGCATATCCGGCCAGAACGAGACCGAGCAGTACGCCGCAGGACATCAGCACGAACGAGCGAGCGTTGCTGATCTGCGAGGGATTGCGCCAGGAGAACGCGTCGGATTTGTGATCAATGGGCATTTTGAATCGCACCGGGATGTGAAATCGAATAGACATACAACGCCAGCTCGCGGATGCCGGCGGGGTTCAGACGTTTGGTCCACGCCGGGCATATGCCCTGGCGGCCATAGGCGATCGACATGGAAAGCGCTTCGGGGCCGCCGTCTCCGTAAAGCGTGATCGCGTCGGTCAGGTTGGGGGCGCCGATCGCGGAGTCGCCCTTGGCGTCCTGCGAGTGGCAGTCATAGCAGCCCGCGCGTCCGGCGAACAGCGCGGCGCCGCGCGCCGCCGCGTCCAGGTCGGCGCGGCCGCCTTGCTTGCGCATTAGAAATTCGATCAGGTCGGCGATATCGCCGGGCGAGAGGGGCTGAATATTTTTGTCGGCCGGATTGGGTTTCGGGCGGGCGTAGGCCGGCATGATTGCGAGATTCCAGGCCCGGGAGTTACCCGAGCGAATTCCATAGTCGATCACCCTTTCAATGTCCGTAACCCGGCCGGTGCCGTACAGCCAATCGCCGTCCGTCAAATTGGGCGTTTCCTTGGCCGGATCTCCGGCGCCCGTTGCGCCGTGGCACGCCGCGCAATGCGCCGCAAACAAGGGTCCTCCCCGGCTGACCGCGAATCGCAGCAACGTTGCATCCGCGGGCAATGCGTCAGGATCGGCGCGCAACAGCTTTCGCTCGAGGTTGCTGTTCTCCGCGAACACGGCCGCGCCGACGAGTATTGACAAGAGGACGACAACGACAACGCGCATTCGAGCAATGATAGCGCAGCCTTTTGTCGCAATTGTTCCGTAGAGCGGAATTCACGGCTAAAAGGCGTGCGGGAGTTGCCGCGGCCCGGCGAGAGTGTGGAATACTTGCGTCCGGTCCAGTCGACCACAAGAAAATAATCGGGAGATGTCGGAATGAAGTTGAGTGTCTACGCTGCCTGCGGCTGGGCGGCGATCGGCGCGACTTGCGCACAAGCAGAGAGCACGGCGGCACTTGACGAAGTGGTCGTCACCGCCAAGAGTCTGGAAGATGAGCTGCCGCAGCAACTGTCTCAGTACGGCACACGGGTCGACACCATTTCGGCCGCCAAAATCCAAAACGGCGGCTATCTCGACGTCGCCGGCGCGCTCGAGGCCCTGGCTCCCGGCCTCTACATCAGTCCGCGGAACGGGCCGTTCGATTACGTGCAAATCTCCTTGCAAGGCTCGCGTACCACGGACGTTCTCTGGCTCGTCGATGGGATCCGCATCAACAATCGGCTATACGCCGGCACGACGCCGCTCGATACCCTGCCCGCGGGCATGATCGATCGCATTGAGGTCTTGAACGGGGGGCAGGCGCTGTTCTACGGAACGCAAGCCGTCGCGGGCGCCATCAACATCGTCACGAAGGGATTCTCCGATCATCCCGATGGCGCTGTCAGTGTCGGCTACGACACCAACCAGGCGCAGCAATACAGCGGTTTCTATCGGGACTCCATCGGCAGCAATCACTTCGTCGTCTATGCAACCCACAACCAAGCGCCGGGGATCGAACCGTTCCCCGACTCGGAGTTCCAGCCCAGCGGTACAGACCGGCGCCGCTTCTACAAGGTCACGTCCGTCGGCGGCAAGTACGCCTTCGATTTCTCCGACCAACTCACCGTCACCGCCGCATACGATCATACCAACGCCAATCTCGACTTTGCACAGCCGGAGCTGACTGCGATCGCGTACAACCAGCGCAACGATGATTTGGTCAGCGTCAAGCTGGACTATGCGCCGAGCGATGAATTCAAGCTCTATATCAAGGACTACTACCATTGGTGGTATGCGCATTACACCGAATTCGACAACGTCATCGGCACTCCCGGAGCGCTCGACACGATCGACGACCATGACTTCTGGGGATTCAAGGACTACGGAATCAATCTGTTGACCCAGATCGCCGTCAATCGCGGCTTCGAATATCTTGCCGGCTACGATTTCCAAAACTACTCCGGCCGCGACGCGGTGCTGGTGATCCAGCAGCAGACCGAACACGTCAATGCGTTTTTTGGCCAGGTCCGTACGACGCCGGACCTCATCCCGAACGCGCACTTCGCCGCCGGACTGCGCTACAACATCCCGAGTGTCGGCGAGTCTGCCGTGGTCTGGAACGGCAGCGGGCAGTACGACTTTTCGAACGCGCTGTATGTGCGCGCGAATTTCGGAACCGCGTTCCGGCTGCCCACGGCCGAGGAACTGTTCGCGAATGATCCGGAGGACGAACGAGGCAATCCGAATCTCAAACCCGAGACGAGCACCAATGCCAATTTATCGGTGGGCGGTATCGCGGCGATCGGTGCGGCGTCGATTAAATGGGAACTGATCGGGTTCTATCGTGATATCAAGAATCTCATCGATTTTGAAACCTTCGATGCAAACACCGATCAGGACGTGTTTGGCAATGTGCCCGGCACCGTGACCACTCGCGGCGCCGAGCTGACGTTGGATGGCTCAATCACCAGCTCGCTATCGGCAAATTTCAGCGCCACCTACAACAAGACCCGCGTGACCGGGTCCGACCTGCAATTCAAGCAGATTCCCGTGACCCAAATGAAGCTGGGCTTCGACTATCACCCGGCGGGCGCGCCTTACGGAGCAAGCATCAACCTCGTTCGCCTGGGCGATGTCGATGACGAACCCTTGGGATCCGACAACGGCCGATTTGGCTACGGCAATTACACCGTGGTGGATTTTGGAACGCGGCTCTTTCTGGACGCACAACGCCACCATCGGGTCGACCTGCATTTGAACAACGCCTTCGATCAGAAGTATTCATCGGCGCTGGGACACGGCGTCAACGATGCTTCAGGGGACGCTTATGTCGTTCACAATCGGGCGCTGCCGCGCACGTTCGGCGTCAATTACACCTTCTCTTTTTAGGGAAGGCGTCCAAGGGAGCGCTGCCGACGCGTGATATATAGGCCCCATGGCTCGCCTCATCTTGCTGCTTCATCGTTATTTGGGCATTGGCGTGGGCGTCCTGATGGTGATGTGGTGTCTGTCGGGCGTCGTGATGATGTACGTCAGTTACCCCGCTTTGGCCGAGAGCGCGCGCTTAAAAGCTCTTGAGCCGATCGCCTGGAACGGCTGCTGTACGATTCCGGAGGCGTTGCGCACCACTCCTGAAGCCGCCGGCGGCTCCACGATTGAAATGTTGGCCGGAAGGCCGGTGTTGTTCTTGGGGACTTCGCAGGATGGGCGCCCACTCGATCTGTTGACGGGCACCCGGGTCGAGAACGTCACCGCCCTGCAGGCAATCGAAACCGCCCGTCGGTTCATTGCGGGCGCGCAAGCCGCACCCAGAATGCTCGGCCTCATCGACCACGACCAATGGACCGTGTCGGGCGACTTCAAGTCTCAGCGTCCGCTGTATCGGTACGCATTGGGCGATGCCGCAGGCACCGAGCTCTACGTCTCGAGCATCAGCGGTCGAGCGATGCAGATAACCACCGCTCGCGAACGGTTCTGGAACTGGCTGGGCGCGGTTCCGCATTGGTTGTACTTCACCGAATTGCGGCGCCATGCCGGGCTTTGGAGCCAGATCGTAATTTACACTTCGCTCCTCGGCTGCTTTCTGGCGGGCATTGGGATTTATCTCGGTGTTCGTCAGATGGCGGCGCAGCCGGCGGGCCGCTGGTCGCCATATGTCGGATTCAACTTGTGGCACCACGCCGCCGGACTGGTATTCGGGCTTTTCGCATTGACCTGGGTCTTGAGCGGCCTCCTGTCGATGAATCCATGGGGATGGCTGGAAGGCGACGGCGCGCAGGCCGAAATCTCAAGGATACAGGGAGCGCCTGCAGTTCCCGCTGCGCGGCTTGCGGAGGCACTGCAATCCTTGGTGGAGACGCATCCGATTGCAGTAGTGCTCAAGGCAGCTCCTCTGAACGGTCGGCTGTACTTCGTAGCAAACTCCGCGAGCGGCGAGCGTCAGCGCCTCGGTGCGGACGGCGCGCCCGCGCCTTTAGGCCCATCGGACCTGGACTTTTTGTCCGGCGCCTTACAGAGCGGCGCTGCGGCGCCGGAACTCATGACGCAAGAGGACAACTTTTACTTCAGCCACCATCAAGAGCGGGTCGCGCTTCCCGTGTATCGCACGGTACTCAAATCCGGTACGCGTTATTACCTGGATGCCGTGTCCGGAACGGTGGCTGCGAAATTCGACACTCAGGTTCGGGCCTATCGCTGGCTGCACCAAGGACTGCACCGCCTGGACTTTGCCGCTCCCTTGCGGGTTCGGCCCCGATGGGATGTATTAATGCTGCTATTGATGGCGGGCGTCACCGCCGTTTGCGTGACGGGCGCGGTCCTCGGTTACCGTCGGGTGACTCGCAAGGCGCCCGCGATCAGGTCGTAAAGCCGATCCAGCGTCCGGCTGCGACAATCGTGGTCCACAGCAGCAGCGATGCGCCGCCGGCCATTTTGGCGGACCAGGGCGGTCGCTGACGATCCCAGGTTGCAAGACGGCGGATCCCCAACCAGTGAAACAGCGCCATGTTCATGCCTGCCAACAGCAGGCACACCATTTTCAATCGAAAGGGAATGTTGCCGTAATAGGTCAGCGCTTTGGATGAAAACATCAACAGGCCGGCCAGCGCGGCAACGCCGAAGGCCGTCCAGGTCCAGGGCAGCATCTCGGCGGCCACCTGGCTGAAGGGCCGCTCCTTGTTCGCCAACCCTAAGAGCCGCAGATCCACGGTCATGATGCTGCCCACCACCAGAACCAGTGCAAACACATGCACGGTTTCGATGGTCGGGAACATCCACACAGATTCGCGGATCTGTGTTGGAAGATTCAGATCCTGCAGCTTGCTGAGCCACTGCGGATCAGACATAGGCAATCCAGCGCCCGGCGGTCACGATGCCGGCACCGATGACAACCGCCGTAATGCCGACGGCACGCGCCGCCCGGCGGCGCGGTGCGGATTGCGTCCAGTAATCAGGGTTGCGCCGCGTGCGGCTCTGCACGAGCAGCACGATGCCGACCAGCGCCAATACCAGCAGCATTTTCACGCGAAAAACCCAATTGAGCAGCTCGCGCGCCGGCTCTGTGATCGTGAGGAGGATGCCCGTGCCGAGCAACACGCAAAGCGCGATCCAGACCCAAGGCGAGGAACGTGCCGTGAGCGCTGCCAGCGGCTGCGCGCTGCGCGTCAATCCAATGAGCCGAAAACTCACCACGTAAACGGATGTCAGGAGGATCGCGATCGCGATGATATGCACCGTCTGCACCACCGGAACGAACCAATTCGCCGATTGAAACGCGACGCTGATATTCGTCCTCGACAACCAATCGCAAAATTGTTCGATCACGTACCACCGCGGTTCTTTTGGAGCGCCTACTTTGAATGCAGTGCTTCGTCCAGGCAAGGGCGGCGTGAAGTATAGTCGGCAAATGCGCTTCGGTCTGTCTAATAGCCCCGGAACATTGATTGCGTGGATCGCGAGCGCATTGCTGCTGACCTGGTGTGTCGGCATGTTTGGCCGCGGCTACTGGACGCCGGACGAACCGCGCGAGGCGGACATTTCATGGCGTATGAGCTGGCAAGCGGACAGAGCCGTCCCCTTGTTGGCGGGCGAGCCGTTCTGTGAAAAGCCGCCTTTGACGTATTGGCTGGCGGCGCTGCCTATCAGAGCCTTGGGCGATCAGGCATGGGTCGCAAGGCTGCCCAATTTGCTGTACGCCTTGGTCACCGCGCTCAGCGTCGGTTTGCTCGCGTCTCGCAGCGCGGGCCGTTATGCGGGACTGGTGGCGGCGGCCGCCGTCAGCACCTTTCTCCTGTCCTACCAAGTCGCGATTTGGCTTGCGACGGATGCACCGTTGCTCGCGGCTGTGTCGGTCGCCTTGCTCGGGACTTACGTCGGCTTCTATGCGACGGGCAGCAAGGAGCGTTTGCGCGGTTACCTCTTGATGCATGCCGCCTTGGGGTTTGGATTCCTAAGCAAGAGTGCGGTCGCCTGGATGGTCCCTGCGATGGCCATCGTAACTTTGAGCATTTTGGAAAAGCGCTGGCGGGAATTAATTCGATGGGAGTTGTATGCGGGACTGCTGCTTCAGGCGGCACTCATTCTCACCTGGGTGTGGTTCGTATACCGCGGCGACGCCGGAGCGGAGCACCTGAAGGTTTTTTTCTGGAACAACCTGGTCGGCCGCTTCTCCGCCGTCGACGCACCGCCCGAACTGCAGTACGCGGCGGCGCACCGCAACTTCCCGGGCAAATACCTGATCGAGTTGCCCCTGTATCTATTCCCGTGGACGCTGCTGGTCATTGCAGCAGCGCGGCGCGCGTGGCGGCAACGCCAAACCTCACTGCACGACAATCGAGCCGTGCGCTTTGCGCTGGCCGCGTCGCTGCCGCCGCTGCTGCTGCTGTCCCTGGCGGCGACCGCGCGAAACGTTTATTTCGCGCCCGCGCTTCCAGGAATAGCGCTGCTGCTCGCCTGGTGGGCGCGCGAAATCTTGCCGGGCCCGGACCTCTGGGACCAGCGGGCATTGCGCGCCACCGCGGTGCTGCTGCTGCTTGGCGTCGGCGTATTTTCCGCGGCTGTCGCGATCATCGGCGCCGATGATTGGAGCAGCCTCTCACCGCACTCGCTTTATCTGGCAATTTCCTGCGCCGGCCTGCTCGCAGCCGCGGTAATGGCGGCGCGCGCGTGGACCGCGGCCAGCGATCAGACCGTGTTGTCGCAATGGGCGCTGCTGCTCGCCTACTGTGCCCTGCTCATTGGACCCGCCTCCCAGGTATACCGGGGCGTGAACGCTTGGCAGGACCTGGCGAAGGTCGGCCGCGCCGTCGAGAGGGATACCGCCGGAAGACCACTCATTCTGCTCGCGCCCGACGAAACCACGCGAGCCGTAATTGACATGTACGCGAGGGATTCAGTTGCAAGGATCTTAGGGCCGCTCGACGCTTCTGCGATGGATCGAATGCGGGCGGCGACGGCCGCGGCTCCCGATAGTTTCTTCCTGGTGCAGCTGCCGACGCGCTCCGCGCTGCGATTACCCTGGCATGCGCAGCCGCCCGCGGCGCAAATCCCTGAGTGGATGCAGGCGGCCGACTTGATGCTGGTGGAGAAATACGTGGTGCCCAACGGGCGCAGCTACGCGCTGCTTCGGTTCAGGCCTTGATCAAGCTGCGGTACAACGAATCGTACTCTTTGATTTGACGGGTCCAAGAGTAGTCCTTTGCCATGGCATTTTGCGTAAGAGGCAGCCAGCTGCGCGCGTCTGCGAACCAATCGAGAACGGTGTTGATGGCCCAGGTTACGGCCGGCGCATCATAGTCATTGAACACGCAACCGGTGCCTCGGCCGGTACTCGGATCGAAGTGCTGCACCGAGTCCGCAAGGCCTCCGGTATTGCGTACAACCGGAATGGTTCCATAACGCAGGCTGTACAATTGATTGAGGCCGCAGGGCTCATACCGCGAGGGCATGAGAAAAATGTCGCAGCCGGCCTCGATCAAGTGCGCAAGAGGCTCATCGAACCCGGAGCGGTAGCTCACGCGGCCGGGGAACCGCTGCGCCAAACTCTCGAAGAACCCGGCATATCTTGCTTCACCGCTGCCCAGCACCGCCAGGCCAAAATCCCTTGCCTGCAGCAGCGGCGGCACCGAGTCGAACAGCAGATCAATGCCTTTTTGCTCGGCCAACCGCGTCACCATGCCGATCAATGGCTGCGATGTCGACATCTTCAGGCCGAGCGTCGCGATCAGCATCTCCTTGTTGATCAGTTTGCCGCGCAAATCCTGCGGACTGAAGTGCGCGCTGAGATGCGGATCGCGCCGCGGATCCCATTCACGATAGTCGACGCCGTTCAATATCCCGAAGACCGCATCGGCACGCTGCCGCAGCGTATCTTCCATGCCCATGCCGAGAGAGGTGTCGCGAATTTCGCGTGCATAGGTCGGGCTGACGGTGCTGACCGCATCCGCGTACCTGATTCCCGTCTTCAACGGATTGATGACCCCGTGCGCGATGTCACTCTGGTCGAGCAGCGAACCGGCTGCGCCCAGGCTCAGATCCGCGGCCGCGGCGCTCGGCATGACGCCCTGATAACCTATGTTGTGAATGGTCAGCAGTGACTTGGCCTGGCCCAATAGCGCATCGGCACGGTACAGCGTCTTGAGGTACAACGGCAGGAATGCCGTATGCCAGTCATTGCAATGAAATATATCCGGCGTGAACCCCAAGCGCCGGCAGCCTTCGAGCACGGCGCGGGTAAAGAGTAGAAAGCGGCGATGCTCGTCCGGATCGGTGGTATACACGGCACCGCGGTCGAACAGCGCCGGACAATCAACGAAATACACCGGAATGTCGCTTCCGGGGTAGCTCTCCGTCAGCAGGGAGAACCGGTATTCGGTATCGCCAATGGAAAGGGCAAGGCGCTGCGCACCGAGCACCGGCTGAAGCGCCGGGCGATTGCGGCGTATGTCGGGATACAGCGGCATGAACGCACGAACATTGTAGCCAATCGCGCCCAGGTTGCTGACCAATGCCCCTGCGACGTCCGCCAAACCGCCGGTCTTTGCGTACGGAACCATCTCGGAGCTCAGCATGCACAGCTTCAATCCCCTCATGGAATGCAGTCTAACAAAGGACCCATCCATGCCGAGAGAAACCTGGTGCAGCCTCGCCTCTAGTGTGTCAGGCTTCGCTTAATGCGACACGCTGCCCGCAATAACACCGGACGCTACGTCAGCCGTTTGACCAGCGGAACGCTGGCGGTAATCATGGCAGGAGGCCGCGGCGAAAGGCTCAAGGCCCTCACCGAACATCGCTGTAAACCAGCCACGCCCTTCGGCGGAAAGTTCCGCATCATCGATTTCGTGCTGTCGAATTGCGTCAATTCAGGCATCCGGCAAATCGCCGTGCTGACGCAGTACAAATCCCAATCGCTGATCCAGCACATCCAGCGCGGCTGGAGCTATCTGCGCGGCGAGATGGGCGAATTCGTGGAATTGATACCGGCGCAGCAGCAAATCGGGACGCATTGGTATCGCGGCACGGCCGATTCGGTGTATCAGAATTTGGATTTCATCCGCTCGCATCATCCGACGCACGTGCTGATTCTGGCCGGCGACCATATTTATAAAATGGATTATGGCCCGATGATCGCCTATCACGATCTACGCGAAGCGGACATCACGGTCGGTGTGGTGGATGTGCCGATCGAACGCGCCAAGGAATTCGGCATCATGACCACGGACGAGAACAACCGGGTGCTCAAGTTCGCCGAAAAGCCGCAGGATCCCGATCCGATCATCGGTCATGAGAATTTTGCGCGCGCCTCGATGGGAATCTACGTGATCGCCACCGAGCGGCTGGAGAAGCTGCTGACCGAGGATGCGGCCAGCGAAGCGACCAATCATGATTTCGGCCGCAATATCATTCCCCCGGCCATCGCGAGCATGCGGGTTTTTGCCTACCCGTTTCACGATGTCGAGACGCGCGCACAGAATTACTGGCGCGACGTGGGCAACGTCGATGCCCTGTACGAAGCGAACATGGAGCTTGTTTCGCTCAATCCCGAACTGAATATCTACGATCATCAGTGGCCCATATGGACTTACCAGGCACAGCAACCGCCCGCGAAATTCGTTTTGGACGACGAAGGCCGCCGCGGCATGGCGGTGAATTCCATGGTTGCCGGCGGCTGCATCATCTCGGGCGCCCTCGTACGGGAATCGCTGCTCTCGGTCGACGTGCGGATCGAGGAAGCCAGCACCATCGAAAGGTCGGTGCTCTTGCCCGGGGTGACGGTCGGGCGGCATTGCAAAATTACGCGCTGCGTACTCGATGAGGGCTGTGTGATACCGGATGGCCTGCAGATCGGCCAGGACCCGGCCGAGGATGCCAAGCGCTTCTTTGTCACCAAGCGCGGTGTGGTTCTGGTGACGCAGGACATGCTGCGTGCGTCCCTGGGCCCTGCGTCCGCCCCTCCTTAAGCGCGGCGCAACGTAAGGCCGGACCACGCATCGATCACGTTGCGTGCATCGATCCCCATCATGTTTGCCTGCCCGTCTATCTGACCCGTGAGCAGACGCACGTCGGCACCGGCCGTACCGTAAGGCCGATACAGCGAAGGCAACGCCTTGCCGAACAGCACGACCTGCGGACAGCCCACCGCAGCGGCAGCGTGCGCGGGACCTGAATCCACTGTGACCAGCCCATCGGCCCGATCCAACAAGGCCACCAGCCGTGGTATGGGCAGGTCATCGGCGACGTTGTGGAGGCCCACGATTCCGGCAAGCGCGGCGAGTTCTTGGTTGAGCGCATACTCGGGACCCGTGCCCAACAGCACAATCGCGTGCCCAGCATGCCGCTGCCGCAAAAATCTCAGTACTTCCGCCCAGCGTTCATTGGGCCAATATTTATGGTTGACCGCCAAGCGCCGCAGGCCGCGCCGCATGGTTCTTTTGTTGCCGATCTGCATCAGGATCAGGGGCTGATCACCGATACCCCGCGCCGTGAGCCACGTGTCGAGCTGGCCGCGCTGCGCCTGCGAGACCTCCAGATAACAGCCCGGAATGACAGCTGCGATGTCGGGGTTGGGCGCGCTCGCCAGCGTGGCGGGCATGATTTGCGCAAAGCGCCGCCATTGCTGCGTCGCATGCTCACCGGGCAGCAGGGCATGATCCTTCACATCCACGATGCAGCGGCTGGGAATGCCCGCACGCTCGAGAAGCGGCATGGCCGCCCGGTCGGCATCGCAGAACCATGTGGGACTCGGGCCGCGCGCCCGCAATGCCCGTACGATCCGTTGCTGATCCAAACTCACCCAGTAAGGGGTCTTGCGGCTGCGTACACAGTAGATCTCGCCGACACCCGGTTGCCCGTGCAACAGCGGTTCGCTCCAGGGTCCGGAGGTGACGATATCGACGGGGGTGCGAAATTCCGCGTATAGAACCCGGATCAGCGCGGTCAGCAGAACCATGTCGCCGAAAGCCCCGCAGCGCAGCGCCAGCGGCCGCTCAGAGTTTCGCGGCGCCAACGCCGGCCCCTAGCGGATGACGCTGTCGCTGAATTTTTCCATTTCTTCCAGCTGCGGACTGAACTGCAGCAACAGAAGATCTACGCCCACCTCTTCGAACTTGCCGATCTGGTCCTGCACTTGCGAGGGAGTCCCCACGAGGCCGGAACGTAATCCGCGGTTCGATACCGAATATTCCTGAATAGACATCTTTTGCTCGAGCTGCGTGCCCTGCAGCCATTGCTGGTAGTTGGCGTAGCCCTTGGCGTTTTGCTTGACGTCGGTGATGCGCTCGACTTCCTTGGCCACCTCGGCTTCGGACTCCCGCGTGAACGCATAGCCCGCAACGCCGAACTGCATGCGCCCGAGCCCGAATTTCTCGCGGCGCGCGCTCATGTCGGCGATCTTCGCGGACACATGCTCCGGAGAATCGCCGTGCATGACGTAGGCATCGCATTTTTGTGCGATGAGATTTTTCGCCGCCTCGGATTCGCCGCCCGCGTAGATCGGCGGCCGCGGCGAGCGCAGCGGCTTTGGCTCGAGCACGGTGTTCTCGGTGCGGTAATACTTGCCGGCATGATTGAAGGTCTTTTGCGACCAGGCGCCGTTGACCACATCCAGCCATTCCGAGGTTCGCCCATAGCGGTCGTCGTGGCGTTCGAAATCGACGCCATACATCTTTGCCTCCTGCTCCCACCAGGAGGAAACCACATTGAGCGCAAGACGGCCGTTGCTGATGTGATCGATGTTCGCGGCCTGCTTGGCGAAGAGTGCCGGCAGGTGAAAGGTCGGGCGCACCGCCACCATCAGCTCCAGCGTCTTCGTGACCGCCGCGAGAGCTGCCGAGGTAGACCAGGCGTCGAGACTGGGTGCATCGATGCCCTTGATGTCGTTCATGTTGAGTTCCGCGATCAACGATAGATCGAATCCGATCTCCTCGCTCCGCCGCGCGAGCTTGCTGGTGTATTCCCAACTGGCCTGCATTTGTTCGTCATCGACATTGCGCAGCCAGCCGCCGAACACGGGCATCCAATAGCCGTAGCGAATACCTTTCTTAGCCGGCACGTCGCACCTCGTCCTGCAAGTAGTCGGCGAGATTTTCGACGGGATTGAAGCCGATGACCCGGGGCGCGTCCGCCACGAAATTCGAGAGAGCGTTGATGTCGTAGTAGTAGATGTTGCCGTCCCGGTCGTCGACGATGTACTCGATGCCGCCGACGTCGATGCCGGCAGCGCGCACGATACGTTCGATGTCGGCAGTCACTTTGGCCGGCGCGTCATATCCTTCGACCTTGAGCCCGGCTTTCGAGGCCTCGACCGCGCAGGCGTTTTCCAGGCTTTGTCCGGTCGAGGTCTGACAGATGTCCGCCGGACACAAATCAAACGTCTCGCCGGTCAGGTGCACCTTGATCGCGTACAAATACTTGCCGCCCAAGGTTTCCACGCGGGTGATGAAGCCGCCGCGTGCGGGAATGAATTCCTGCACGAGCGCGACGCTGTCGTAGCCCAGGTCCAACTGCCCGGCGGCGATCGCCGCGGCCAATTCCGCCTTGGTATTGAAGCGCGTGATTCCCTTGCCGCTGCCGCCGGTGTTTGCCTTGACGATGATGGGATAGCGCAAGCCTTCCGCAGCGGCCGCCGCCTGGTGGGGAGAGTGGATGATGCGCGATGGCAGAAAGCGCAGGCCCATCGATTTCAATAGCGAGGCTTGGCCGGCCTTGGATATTTCGTAGCGGAATGCCTTGGCGCCGTTGAGGACACGCACACCCAGCAATTGCAAATGTTCCAGATAGGCCAGGGTATGGAAAATTCCCGAGCCATGCTGACGGCTGTTTGCCGACGGGCTCATTCGATTGAACAGCACTTTGAAGGGGACCTGCTGCGGACCCACCTCGTAAAAATGGTCAGGTATGAAGATTTTCTCGAACGGCACCCTGCGCCGCTCCAGCTCGGCAAATATTTGTGCGAACCACTGCGGGTGTTCGTATAGAAACGCCAGCGCCGCGCGATCTGTTTGCGCGACTGAGGATATGGCCACTGCTCCGCTCGATATCGACATGAACCGCTCCTGCATACCTTGAAAACGTCGTCCGAACCGAAAATGATGCGCCCCGAGCGCATTGCTACGCAACACGCGCTGCCGGGTCATCGAGTGCGCAACTAACCGTCCGCCAGGCGGGCGGCAATAAATCGAATGAGTTTCGCAGTATAGGCGAGCGCGCCAGACATGCGCGTGTAGTCCTCGATGAGCGCGCGGTCGCTGCTAATGTAAGTGTTAAATCGCCGCCGTACGCATTTGCTACCCTGGCGTAATTTCGGCATCCTCTGAAGCGATATCCTGAGGAGAAAAGGATGAGTTCGGAGGAGTTATCCGCGCTGCCCGAGCATCCGGTCGGGCCCGATACGCCCAATGCTCTGCGGTTTGCCTCGCTGTATCGCGATTTGCGGCAGCTTGCCGAGCGGCAACTGCGGCGCAGTGCCGGTGCGTCGATCAGTCCGACCACCCTGCTGCATGAAGCCTACATCGACATGTCCGGGAAGGATGCCGTGTTTCCCGATCGCGAGCGATTCATCGGCTATGCAGCCCGGGTCATGCGCGGTTTGATCATCGATCTGGTGCGGGAACGGCGCGCGTTGAAGCGCGGCGCCGCCTTCCACATCACCCAACTGCCGACGGAGATCGGGGCGCCCGAGGGCGACGAGGCTGCCCTCACCCGTTTGTCCGATGCCCTCGACGAGTTGGCCACCCACGATGCACGGCTCGCGGAGGTGGTTGATTTGAAATACTTCTGCGGCTACACCTTCGATGATATTGCCGCGCAGCGCGGCACGTCGAAGAAGACGGTGCAGCGTGATTGGGAAAAAGCCCGGGTCATTCTGTTCAGACAGCTGACCGATGTCTCTGAATAAGTCGCCGCCCTAGGAAAGCTGCTGCAGGCCCGCGATGCGGGAGACTTCGCTGTCCGGCACGCCGACACCACGCGCATAGCGCGGCCATTGCCGCAACACTTCCGCGATTGCGTCAAGAAGGCGATTCGCGCCGTCGACGTCGAATTGCCGCGCCACACTGATCAAATCCGAGCGCGAAATGTTTAGCGCCTTGCCGTTGACCCGCATTTGATGCTGGCGCGTCCATTTGTTAGGGCCGGGATCGTGCGAAAAACTCATGTCGTAGGCCGGCGAAAGACTCCATCGCCCCGCAGCGTCCATGATGAATGCCAGGTTTTTGGTATGGTCATCGCAATTGCGCGCCATGACGTTGAATGCGCAGCGCAGCCACGCCTGCCGCAGCGCTTGCGCTCCGAGGTTCAGTTCCAGAATGGTGCGAAAATACTGCTCGTAGCTGCTCACATAGGGAATATTGAAATCTAAGTGCTGCATGCCGCACAGCGTCTGCATGTGCAGCTTCTCATTGCCGCGGCGGTCGAAACGGCGCGACATGAAATGCGCGCGGCCCCCTTCTTCCAATAGAGCGCACTCGGACATCGTGATGCCGCAATCCAGCGCCATCAGGTAGTGCGCGTACTCGATGCGGCCGAATCCGCGCGCAGCCCCCAAGCGGCCTGCATCTTCCACGCCGTCGAACTTCAACAGCCAATGTTCGAACCCCGGCGGTAGATCAAATTGCCCGGATACCACGCCGCGAGTTTTGGGATTCCAGCCGATGACCGCCTTCGCTCGAGCGCCGCCCGCGGAACTGCCCACATCGAGAATGCTCTGGGTGACCTTGGAGATTTCGCCGCTCAACGCACGACGCGCGTCTTCCACCAGCGCCGATATCTCCAGCGGCACGGCCGCCTCGGTGGTCGCGGACGCCGACATCGCCGGCGCGAACTCCAAGGCACCCATTGCCCGCTTGCCGACAAACAGGAGCCGCTGCAGCGATGTGACATCCTCGGTTCGCATGCCATGCCGAGCCAGGTATTCATCGATCAACGCATTGCCGAACCGATCCGGCAGAGAGTCGGCGAGCAGTCCCGGTAAGCCGCGGAAAGTGTCGAGCGCCAGCGCGGGAAAGCTATAGCGCGCGCCGACGGCCGGCGGCATTTTCAGGGGTGAGGGCGTAAGACCCGCCCGCACAAAAGCCGGTGCGTATTCGAACTCGTAGTAGCCGGGCTTGGCCTTCAGCGGCGCGACCGCACCCACTTGCTCGCCCCAGAGCCGCACTTCGACAACGAGAATTTCAGCCACGAGGTTCGGGGGTGGAAATGCGGCGGGGCGCGCGCTGCCGGGGACGCAGCGCCCGCTCCGCCGCCAGGATCTCGAGGGGACTTGCACTGGCAGGATCCGGCACCAAGCTCTCGAGCCGCTCCAGCAACCCCATGGCGCGCATCAGAGCGACAAGATTTCGCAAGGTGATGCCGCCGGTCTTTTCAAAACGGCGCAAAGGCGTGAGCCCCATACCACTACGCTTTGCCAGCTCGCTCGCCGAGATCGCGGCGCCCCTGGGATCGATTCGCCACCGTTGCAGGCGTTTGGCGAGGGCAGCGGCAATTTCGCGATCCGTAGACCGATTAGATATCGCAGTCATATGGCTAATTATAGACTATTACAACGTTAAATCGCTAATAAATATCTAATATTAGACGAACAACAAATATTCGGTATGACGCTAAAATTAGATACTTATCTATTGTTAACGACAGTTTTCGTCTAATTTTAGTATTAATGCAGCGCGACACCCGCCATTTCTGCACCACTCAGGTGAACCTGCAGAATATTGGCGATCGTCGGCGCGATTTGCCGCATGTCGATTTCGCCCACCGACCGCCCCTTGGCGATTTGTGGACCCACGATGAAAAATGAGGAGCGCATTTCAAGCCGCTCCGGCACGTAGCCGTGCATGCCAAGATTGCTGGGTTTGGTGATGAGCGGCAGCGAAAGAGCGTAAGCCATTTCATAGCCGATTTTGAGCGACACCAGGAACGTCGCTTGTGAAAACCCCCCGCCCCGCTGGATCTCCTCCTGCGTCCAGATGCGGTCGATGCCATTAGCGGGATCGCTCGCCAGCTTTTCGAGCAGCGTCTTCACCCGCAGGCGAACCTGTTCGTCCTTGGGGTCGGCGAGCATCACCGCGGCGCTGCCGCCGGCAGGCCAAAGCATCGCCTTCCAGCCGGTGACCTTGTTGTCGTTATCGACGCTGAACAGCCCCGCTTCGCGAAACGCGGCGTAGAGATTCACGTCGTGCTCGATGGAGGCAAAACCGTGGTCCGACACCACGCAGACCGTCGCCCGCCCAGGTGCCGCTTTTTCGGCCGCCGCCCGCAACGATCCGACGACGGCGTCCAGCCTTTCCAGGGTTTCGTTCGATTTCGGACTGAACGGCCCGGACAAATGCTCCTCCGTATCCAGTCCCGTCAAATAGACGGTAAGGAAAACGGGATGCTTTTTCTCCAGCAGGCGAATCGCGAAACGCGCGCGCACCTCATCCTCCGCTACCGTTTCCTCCATCCCTCCCGGATAGCGGCCGAGCTCTGCCGATAATTCCTCTTCCAATCCGGGAGTGTTCAGCGCGCGCTGCAGCTTCAGATCATCCTCGGTGCCGGTGCGCCACATCTGCGGCAGGTTATAGGTGATGTTGGCTCCCACGCTCACCGGCCAGTAGACGTTCGCGGTCTTGAGGTGAGCCGCGGCGGCGGCATCCCACAGCGTCGCAACCTTGATGTCCTCGGCGTACCAGTACCAGCCCCGTGCATTGCGCAGCAGCGGATCGAACGTCGTGTTGTCAAAAATGCCGTGCTTGGCGGGCGACGCGCCCGTCAACAGCGTCGTGTGGCTCGGGTAAGTCAGCGTGGGCAGAACGCCGCGCACACCGCTGGCGTACAGGCCATCGGTCATGAAGCCTCGCAGGTTTGGAACTTTGAGACCGTGCTTTTGCGCGTCGAGCACGGCTTCCGGCTTCATGCCATCCACGGATATGAGCAGCACCAGCGGCGCGTGGGCCGGATCGTTCGCGGCCGCTGCCTGCGAGCAAATGAACAGGAATACACAGGACAGCAGGCAGTACTTCATTGGGCACCCTCGATTAAAGACCACGAAACAATTGCAGAAACTCCTCGGCCGCCTTGTGCACGTTGCGCTGCCAATCTTCGGCAGCCGCATGATCCGCACCGTCGGTGACATATTTTGCACAGGCGAATCTTGCATTTTCATGCCAGCACACCTTGGCCAACGCGTACGCCTCCATGTCGACCACCTCGCACGCCACCCCGACATCGACCGTGGCGAACGAATCCCCGCTGCCGCAGACGGCGGCGGGCAAGCGGGTGAACACCGGATCAAATGTCAGCGGCGACGGTGCCTCGTCATAGGGCGTTACGCCGAGCGCAAAGCCCAGCCCGCCGACATCCATATCGCGCTGTACGAATTCGTGACAGGAAAGTAGCGCACCCGTCGCATGGCAGCGGCTTCCCGCCGAACCGAAATTCACGACCAGGGGCAGGTCTTGACCGCCATGCGCGTATCGCGACAGCTGCTTCATGAGCGCAATGGCCGCATTGACCTTGCCTACGCCGCAAAAAAGCACGGGCACACCGGCCTCCTCGAATACACCCGAGGATTCCACGCGCAAGGCCATCACGACGAGGACCTCCGGCAACTTATGCATGGCCGCCCGCTGCTAATAGTTGATGGATGAGCGTAGCCGCAGATGACGCCAGGAATAATCCTGGACGATATGTAAATCGATCAATGCCACGAGCGCCTTGAGTTGATAGCCCGCTCGATCGCACAGCTCGGCAGCCGCGCTCATGGTGCCGCCGGTCGCGAGTACATCGTCGACGAGCACCACGCGCCCGCTGCCCTTCTGCATCTCCAGGACCCCTGAGCCGTATTCCAGGTCGTAGGCGATATCGACCACCGGCGGGGGCAATTTCCCCTGCTTGCGGACCAGTACAAACCCCTTGCCGCGGCGTAACGCCAGTGCGGCACCCAAAATGAAGCCGCGCGATTCAATGCCTGCCAGCACGTCGATCTCCCGCCATTCTTGATCAGTGAGCAGCGCATCCAAGGCCGTCAGGGTGGCGTCGAAGTGATCGCGCAACAGCGGCGCGATGTCACGGAACAGAATCCCTGGGCGCGGAAAATCCGGCACATCTCTGATCGCACGCTTCAGGTCCGTCATAAGGTCTCGAGGGTTGGCATCCCAACCTCAAGTTTAGCGGCTAAGCGGCGAAGATTCCCTCCCACGATGCTATTCTTGCGCGCTTGGCGCAGTGCTCGACGACACTTGAGGCAAAAAAATACGCATGATTTTGGTCATCGATGTCGGCAATACCCGCCTCAAATGGGCTTGGCTTACCAGCACCGGACTCTCCGATCAACAAGCCGTGGTTCATCGCGACGCCAAGCCCGGCATTTGGCGCACCGCACTGTTCGGGTCGGGCCAAAAGCCTCAGCGGGTATTGGTCTCCAATGTCGCGGGACCTGCCATGGCCAAGACCCTCGCTCGGCTGACCCGCAAGAACTTCCGCATCGACATCGAGTTCGTCACCGCGGGCCGCGAGTTTCACGGACTTACCAGCGGCTATCTCGATCCGTCGCTGCTCGGCGCCGATCGCTGGCTGGGACTCATTGGTGCCTGGACCAAGGCCCGCACGGCGCTCTGTGTCGTCGACGCAGGGACCGCCGTGAAGGTCGATAGCGTGGATTCCAACGGCCAGCATCTTGGCGGTCTGATCGCTCCCGGTATTCACATGATGCGCGAAGCGCTGATGAGCAATACCAGCGACATCGCAAAAGCCGCTTTCAACAGCACTCCCTCGCTCGCGGGCGTGCTGGCCAATAACACGATTGCCGCCGTGTCTCGCGGCGCCGTGTTCGCGCTGGCGGGCATGGCGGATCGCGCCTGCGAGGTGATCGAGCAAAGCACCGGCACGAAACCCAAGCTGTTCATCACGGGCGGCGACGCCAGCATGATCTCGGGAACGATACGCACGCATGGCGAGATCGTGCCGGACCTGGTACTGCGAGGACTGGCGGAGATCGCGGCACTACCCCGGGGTCCTGCCTGAGTATCCCGCGTGGCTAGCATCGTGTTTCATCCGGGACCCAAGAACCTCATCACCGATATCGCGGGACTCAAGATCGGCCACGCCACCGACGAGGCCGTGCGGACCGGCGTCACTGTCCTGCTCAGCACCAGCGGCTGGACCGCCGCGGTGGATGTGCGCGGCGGCGGACCGGGAACGCGCGAAACAGAAGCGCTGGCACCGGAAAATTTGGTGGGTCGTGCCCATGCGGTCGTGCTGGCGGGCGGCTCCGTATTCGGACTGGCTGCGGCGGATGGTGTTGCTGCATGGTTATCGGTGCAAGGCGTCGGACTGCAATTTCGCCCCGGCTCGCCGGCCATCCCCGTCGTCCCCGCTGCGGTTCTGCACGATCTGGGTAATGGCGGAGACAAGAATTGGGGGCTCACTCCTCCCTATCGCGAATTGGGCCTGCGCGCATCGGACGCTGCGCAGTCCAATTTCGCCTTAGGCGCAGTGGGCGCGGGCCGCGGCGCATTGGCCGGACTACGCAAGGGCGGCATCGGCTCGGCGTCCCTGGACCTGCACGACGGACTGCTCGTCGGCGCGCTGGTGGCGGTCAATTCGGTGGGTTCGGTCCTCATGCCCGACGGCAAATCCTACTGGGCATGGCCGTTTGAACTGGACAAGGAATTCGGCGGTGGTGGCCCGCCGCAAAGCGCCATCGACGCAAGTAATCCCGCGCCCGACGAGGCGCGCCTGTCGGCGATCGGCCGACTGCGGCCCGGCAACAATACGACGATTGGCGTCGTTGCATGCAACGCCGACTTGAGCACTGTGGAATGCAAACGAATTGCCATGATGGCACAGGACGGAATTGCGCGGGCCGTACGTCCAGCGCACACTCCCTTCGACGGCGACACCGTGTTCGCGATGGCGAGTTCGGAGCTGAAGCTGGAACAGAATGTCCTGCGTGCCGCGCAGATCGGGCGTATCGGATCTGCGGCGGCCGACTGCTTGACCCGCGCTATCGCCCGTGCGGTGCACTTCAGTAACCAGGAGGCAGGCTCCTAACAATCGAGATCCCAATGTCGGCTCTGACCGCGGCAATCGGTTTCTCCGCCCACTCGGGTTGGGCAGCCATGGTAGTACTTGGGGGCACGACGGCGGCGCCCAATCTATTGGATCGATCACGGGTGACGTTGATCGTTGATCGCGATCCCGAAGCCAAGCAGCCGTACCACGCCGTTGAATTTCTATGCGTCGAAGAGGCGACCGGCCGCTTGGACGGGTACTTGGCCGCAGCAACCCGCATGGCCCACGAGTCCATGCAAGAGGAATCCGAGAAACTAAAGAAACTGGGGATTGCTCTGAAGTCCGTCGGCATTCTCGAGTCATCGAGCCGCAAGCACATTGCGCTGTCCTCGATCCTGGCTTCGCACGCTCTGATTCATGCGGCGGAGGGGGATCACTACAGAAACGCGTTGTCCGCAGCCGCAGAGCAGCTTCGGCTCGAGGTATGCAGGCTGCAAGCCCGCGCGTTGGAAGAGCATGCAATGAAGTGTTTGCGGCTGCCGCTGAAGCGCCTGCTCGACACCGTCAACGGACTTGGCCGCGAGGTGGGACCTCCCTGGGGGGCCGACCAGAAGAAAGCGGCGTTGCTGGCGTGGACGCTTCTGCAAGACCAGCACTGAACGCTTAAATCTCGCCTATCGCCGCCGCCAGCGCTGTCTCGAAATCAGCTTGATTCGCTCGCAATCGCTGCAATTCAGCCTTCGGCCACACATGCTTGAGTTTACCTTCGATCAAGACGGCGGCACGGTCCGCATAGTGCTCGACGATGTCCAGGGAATGTGTCGCCAACAGCATCGCGCCGCCGCGCCGTTCCATGCGCGCTCGCAAATGGCGCTTCAAGATCAGCGCGCTCGCGGGATCCAGGCCGTTGAACGCCTCGTCGAGCACAATCAACAGCGGGTCGCCGACCAACGCCAGGAGCACCGCCAGTTTCTGGCGCGTGCCGAGCGACAGCGTATCGACGAATGACTCGAGGTAAGGCGTAAATCGCAACTCCTCGGCAAGCGCCAGCAGATCCGCGCCGATGCCCTGTTCCTTGGCCGCGGCGTGAACTTCCAAGCATTGACGCGCGGTCAGGAGGGCCGGCAGCACATCGGGGGGGCAGCCGTAGCCCAGGCGCTGCTTCGCTTCGTAAGGATCCTGGCGGAGCGAGAAGCCGCCGATGCGGATCTCACCGCCTGAGGGCCGCAGGCGACCGACCACGCAATCGAGCAACGTACTTTTGCCGCAGCCGTTGGGACCCAGCAGGACGAACCACTCTCCCGCCGCCAGCGATATCGAAATATTCTCCAGCACCGTGCGCCGCCCATAGCCCGCACGCAGCTCGCGTATTTCAAGGATGATGCCGCTCACCGCATGCGCCCCCGCTGCACATTCCACAGCAGCGCGCCTCCGAACAACAGACAGCCGAGCGCTGCGGTACTTGCGCCCACCATGACGGCGCCTCGGTACGAAACATCGAACACCACCAAGAGCAATGCCTCCAAGGCGCTCGCGCCTGCGATAAACGCGTACCCGGGCAGCAGAAATGCACGGACGACGGCGCCCTCGCGCAGCGGCAGCGGCGCCAGCCAGCGCGCTGCCAGACGGCTCACCGAAATAGCCGCCGACCACAACAGCAACAGCGCGCCGACCACCGCGAACAGAGCAATCACCACCATGGCCGTATCGGCCATGGTGCCCAGCGGCATCATGACCAGAATTGGAATCGTGGCGCGCGCCACCGCTTTCGGTTGAGCCCACGCAAACATCTGGCGTATCGGCCACTGCCCCAGCGCCTTAAGCGAGGGTCGAATCGGCGCGGTCTTCCTGACATGGCGGTGAGGAACATAGCGGGAGCCTGGCGGCAGATCGACAGGTTTCGGCGCCGGGATGAGGTAACCGATGATGACGCCCAGTACAACACCGCCGCTCAGGTCGGCCCAGAGCGCAACCACGACGCCGAGCTGCGCAACTGCGACCGCGGCAATCAGCGCGAGAACCGCCATGACAACGAGAGCCGCACTCGCCGGAAGAGTTTCGATGAGCAATGCCTCCCAGCGCGCGGTAACAGACCTTACCGGCACCGCCGCCAGCCAGGATCGCAGCAAAAGCGCGCGCACGAGGACGCGCCGACGCGCGACCAGAATGGCGCTGAAGGCGGCCGCAAGACCCATGCACACATAGCCGTGCCGTCGCAATGCATCGAGCGCCGGCGCGATGGCGTCGCGTTCCAGAGAGCACGCTGCGACCAACGCACCGCATAACAGCAGCGCCAGGGTGCCGCCGACTTTCGCTCGAGTTCCGCGATTGCGCCACATCAACTTCGTCGTGAGGAGACGCGGGGCTGGCACTTAGGTTACCGGCAACTTCGGAGTGGCAGCGATCAGCGCCTGGGTGTACGCGTGGCGCGGCGCCGAAAACACCGTTTCCGTCGGGCCTTCCTCGACGATTCGCCCATGCTGCATGACATAGATTCGGTCAGCAATGGCTCTGATGACGTGTAGATCGTGCGATACGAAAAGGTACGACAGCTTGAGACGCTGCGCGAGTTCGGCGAGGAGATTCAGCACTTGTTCGCGGACTAGCACGTCGAGCGCCGAAACTGCTTCATCAAATGCGATCAGGTCAGGTTCCGTGACCAGCGCGCGCGCAATCGCGATGCGCTGGCGTTCGCCGCCCGAAAATTCGCGCGGCAGGCGTTTGGCGTCGTTCGCCGACAATCCAACCTGCTCCAAAACCGTGGCCACTTTGCGGCGACGTTCTGCAGCCGAAGGAGGCGAGGTCAGCAGAAAAAAGGGCTCGCCGATCAGCCGTTCCACGCTCCATTTGGGATCAAAGCTGCCATAGGGGTCCTGGAACACCGCCTGGATGGCGCGCCGCAAGCCTCGCAAGGTGGTGCCCTTCGCGCTCAACAAGGGTTCGCCGCGTAGACTGACCTCGCCCGCTTGCGCCGGTTCGAGCGCGAGAATGATCTTCAGCAAACTCGATTTGCCCGAGCCGGACTCGCCCACCAAACCCACCGTTTCTCCGGCATGCACCGTTAGTGTAACGCCGTCCACGGCCCGCAGGGGCGGCGCTGGATGCCACAACGAAGTTCTCTTGCGCGGATATTCCCGCACGACATCATGCACCTGCAGCACGGCCGGCAACTCCGCCGGCAACGTTGCCGCACGCTTAGGCGTTAGCCGCGCGGCCGCCAACAGGGCCGCGGTGTAGGCATGGCTGGGCCGCCGCAGAATTTCTCCGGCCGCGGCCGTCTCGACAATTTCGCCCTGGCGCATCACCGCGACCCGGTCGGCGAGCTGCGCAACGACGGCAAGATCATGTGTCACCAAGATGAGCCCCATATTGCGGGTGCGCACCAATTGCTGCAGCAACAACAATATTTGCGCCTGCGCGATCACATCCAAGGCGGTCGTAGGTTCATCCGCGATGAGCAGGCGCGGCGACATGACCACGGCCATGGCAATGGCGACGCGCTGGCGCTGACCGCCGGACAATTCGTAGGGCAGCCGATCGAGCGCACCCTGCTCTCCTTGCAGACCCACGAAATCCAGCGCCTCCCGTGCAGAGCGGCGCGCCTCGGCCTCGGACACCCGACGATGCAATCGAACGGTCTCCGCCACCTGATCGCCGATACGCATCAACGGATTCAGTGCGCTCATGGGCTCTTGAAACACCATGCCGACGTCCCGGCCGCGAATCGCCTGGAGCTGCGTCTCCGACGCGGCGCTCAACGTCTCGCCATTCAAGCGCACCACGCCGCTCGAAGCGGCGCCCTGCGGTAATAGATGCATGATGCCAAGCGCCGTCATCGATTTTCCCGACCCCGACGCGCCGACCAGACCGAGGACTTCACCGCTGCGAATCTCGAGCGACAGATCCTTGACGACGCGCGCCGCCCCAAAGGCGACGTTCAAGTCGATCACTTCCAAGAGCGTAGGCATGTTCATGCGGTGCGGCCGGTGCGGCGGCGCAAGCCTTCGCCGAGAAGATTCAACCCAAGCACGAACAGCAGCACCGCGATGCCCGGGAAAAGCGCCAGGTACGGCGCCAGCGCGGTCAGGGTTTGCGCCTCGTTGAGCATTCGTCCCCAGCTGGGCGTCGGCGGTTGAGCGCTCAAGCCGACATAGGAAAGGCCCGCCTCGGCAATGACACCCAGAGAAAACTGCAGCGTGCCCTGCACGATCAACAGCCCGACCAAATTGGGCAGGACATGCTCGCCGGAAATTCTCAGCCAACCTTTGCCTGCAACCCGGGCGGCCAGGGTGTAGTCACGAGTCCACTGTTGTAATGCGCCCGCGCGCGTGACGCGGGCGAATACGGGGATGTTGAAAATGCCGATGGCGATTATGGCATTGACCGCGCCGGGGCCAAACACCGCGGTGATCAAAATCGCCAACAGCAGCGCGGGAAAGGCAAAAATCAAATCGTTGCCGCGCATCAGCAGCTCGTCGGTCGCGCCGCGCCGTGCGGCCGCGATCAGCCCTACGGGCACGCCGACAAATAGGCCGATGACCACGGAGAGCAGCGCCACGCCGACCGAAGTCTGGGCACCCAACATGATCATTGACAGGACGTCGCGGCCGAGCTGATCGGTGCCGAACCAGTGATGCGCGCCGGGCGGCTGCAGCTTGTCGATGATGGACAGGGCGCGCGGGTCGAATGGCGTCCAGAACTGCGCCAGTGCCGCCACGCCGACAAAGACCGCCGTCATCGCGGCTCCGAAGATGAGACTCAAGTTGTGCGAAGACCGGTTCATGTTCCGCGTGCCGCACGCAATTGAGGATTGACCAGCACGTAGCCCAAATCAACCAGAAAACTCAGAGAAACCACGGCTAAGACCAAAACCACGACGACGCTCTGCACGACGATTAGATCGCGCTGTACGATGGCTTGAAACACCAGCCTGCCGAGGCCCGGCAGAAAGAAAACATTTTCGATGATTACGCCGCCAGCCAGCAGAAAGGAGAACTGCAGGCCGAGGATCGTCAACACGGGTACGAGTGCGTTGGGCAACGCATGGCGCGTCAACACGCGCCACTCGCCCGCACCCTTGGCACGCGCGGTCCGAATGTAATCCTCGTGCAGCGTGTCGATGAGAGCGCCGCGCAATACGCGCGCCAGAATCGCGGCCTGCGGCATCGCCAGCGCGATGGCCGGCAAGGTCAGGGCTTTCGCTGCACTCCAAAACCCGGCCTGCCAGCCGGGAAAGCCGCCTGCCGAAACCCAGCGCAGGCCGATCGCAAACAGCAACACCAGCAGCATGCCCAACCAGAAATTGGGCACTGCGAGACCCAGCTGCGTCATGCCGCCGACGACCGTGTCGCCGGCGCGCCCTCTTCTGGCCGCCGCATACAAGCCTAGGGGAAAGGCGAGCGCCGTGGACAGCAACAGCGCGTACACCGCCAGAGGCAGCGAGACCTGCAAGCGCTCCGCCAAGAGCGCGCTCACCGGAACACGGTAGGTGTAACTCACGCCGAAATCTCCGCGCAGCATTCCGCCAAGCCACGACAGATAGCGCTGCCAGGGCGCGGCGTCCAAGCCGAGTTGGTGGCGCATGACCGCCACCGTGTCGGGATCCGCCTGAAGTCCCATCATGTAACGCACCGGATCGCCGGGTACGACCTGGACGATGACAAACACGATCGCGGTCGCGGCCAGCAAGGTCGCCAGCAGTACCGACAGGCGCAGGGCCAGATAGGCACTGCCGAAGCGGCGCGTTGCCAGGAGCAGCAAAGCCAATGCAGCCGTACAGAAGCCGATACCGGCCGCCCTGATGTACAGCTGCCGAATCGGCGTTGCAGCCGATTCGGCGCCATGACCGACGACCGTCGCGTCGTCAAAATAGGCGCGGGAAACATCCACCACGCCGAGCACGTTGTCGAAATCGATGCCGTGCAAGTGCGCATTCCAAACATCCAACTTGGGATATTGGAACAGGAATCCATTCACCGCGTCGGCGGCGAGCTTGCGCTGTATCTGATGCAGCAGGTCCGTGCGTTCGCTGGCGTCGGTGCTGTCGTCCAGCGCCGCAATCAATGCTTTGTATTCGGGGTTGGAATAGCCGAAATAATAGTCATCGCGCGCATAGATGTCGTAGTCCAACGGCTCGGCGTGGCCCACGATGCTCATGTCAAAATCGTGGCGCGTGTAGACCTGATCGAGCCACTGCGCCCATTCGAGATTTTCGATCCTCACCCGGATGCCCGCTTGCCCGAGCTGCGCCGCCACAATCTCGCCGCTGCGTCGCGCATAACTGGGCGGGGGCAGCTTCAGGGTCAGCGCAACACCGTGCGGGTATCCCGCCTGTGCGAGCAGCGCCCTGGCTTTGCCGAGGTCGTGCGGATACAAGCCGGTCAGGTCGATATAGGCTGGATTTCGCGGTGGGAAGTGACTGCCGATGGGCGTGCCATAGCCGAACATCGCGCCATCGATGATGGCGCGGCGGTCCAACGCATAGGAAATCGCACGGCGCACCAATACATTGCTCAGGGGCGGCGCGCGCTCGTTGAGTCCCAGCACTGTCTCCATCTCGGTCGTGCCGTCGAACACGTTGAAGCGGCGATCCGCCGCAAACTGCGCGAAGCTCTCCGGCGCCGGATAATTGGCGAAGGCATCGACATCGCCCGCCATCAGCGCGGCGAACGCCGCCGTGGGATCGGTGATGAATTTAAAGGTGACCTGGTCCAGCACCGCGGACTTGCCCTGATAATCGGGGTTGCGCTCCAGGGTGATGGAATCGCCGCGGCGCCACCGCAGGAAACGAAACGGCCCGGTGCCGACGGGCCGCGTGGCGTTGTTCGCGGCGGATTGCGGCGAGACCATCACGGCAGCTCCGAGGGCGAGCCCCTGCAGCAGCCCCCCGGAGCGGCGGCTCAAGGACACTCTCAAGGTGAGCGCATCTACGGCTTCGATAGTGCGAATCGCCCGCAGGCGCGATCGCTGCGGATTGGTCGAGCCGGGCGCCGCGAGGCGCTGCAGTGAAAACTGCGCGGCCGCGGCGTCGAAGGCGCTGCCGTCGTGGAAGCGCACGCCGCTTTTCAAATGAAATACGTAGATCAGGCCGTCCGCGGAAACATCCCAGGACAGCGCCAGCCTCGGCAGCACCGAACCGTCGGCGGCGAATTGCACCAGCCCCTCATATACGTTGCCGTAGAGAACTTCCGAAATCGCCGCGGCTGGATTGGCGGTGGGATCGAGAACCGGCGGCTCGAGCTGCGTGCCGATGATCATCCGCTGCGCGGCGTGAATCGGACTTGCCGCGAACCACGCAGCTCCGAGGACCGCCAGCGTCAGTTTTCTAATTCGTGTCAATCGCGCTCGACCATCACGCGGTACCGGAAAGCAACGCCCGGGCCGCCAACGCCATGACCTTTGCGGAATTCACCATGTCCTCGATCAGCACATATTCGTCCGGTTGATGGGCAAGATCGAGAATTCCCGGGCCGTAGGCAATGCAGTCGCGCAGCCTGCCGATGCGATCGATGTGCTTTTGATCGTACGTACCCGGCGAACACACGAATTCGGCCGCACGTCCCATTACTTGCTGAATCGCGGCGGCGGTGCTGCGCGCCACGGGTCCATTGCGATCCGCCATGGTGGGCTGCACCTCAAAAATATCGCGCAGCTCGTACGCAAAGCCGTCACGCTCGAGGGCCAGCTGTTCGAGCAGCGCGCGAACCTCACCCTTGACACTGTCCATGTTCTCTTCAATGAGCAGGCGGCGGTCGATGATCATTCGGCACGAGTCGGGGACGCAGGGCGCTGGGTGGCCGGAGGTCTCGGCCTGGCCCCCGTGAATGGAATTGATGTTCAGGGTCGATTGCCGCGCACCGGACGGCACGACCGGCATGTCGGTTCGGCGGGCCGCGAGCTTCGGGTAGAGATCCCGCTCCATCCTATCCATGAAGGCATTCATGTGGCGCACGGCGCAATCGCCTAAAAAAGGCATCGACCCATGCGCCATGCGGCCATGCGTTTCAATTTCGGCCCACCAGACTCCGCGATGGCCGATGCAGACCCGATCCACATTGAGGGGCTCGGGAATGATGACGTGATCGACTCGAGGCTGCGAGAACCAGCCGCGCTGCGCCAGATAGTGCACGCCGCCGAAGCCGCCGGATTCCTCGTCCACCGTGCCCGAAATCTCCAGCGTGCCGGGCAACGCGCCATCTTCGTCAATCAACGCCTCGACGGCGATGATCGACGCCGCGAGGCCGCCCTTCATATCGCAGGCGCCGCGTCCATACACCTTGCCGTCCTTCACCACGGCCGCAAATGGATCCAGGGTCCAGCCGGCGCCGGTCTGCACCACATCGATATGGCTGTTGAAGTGCACGCAGGGTCCGGGCGCGCCGCCGCCGCGCCGCGCGATCACATTGATGCGCGGGTAGCGCTCGCTATCGCCGGGCGTGCCGGACGCGCGCACATACTCGACGACAAATCCCCGCGTGCTCAATCGCCGGCCGATGAATTCCGCACAGGGCTGATAGGCTTCGCCGGGCGGATTCACCGTCGGGAAGCGGATCAACGCGCGCGCCAGCTCAACCAACTCATCGCGGCGCGAGTCGATGCGTTTGAACAAACTCTCCGACGAGTCGCGAGTCATGCGTCCCTCGAGGCGTGCCGGACACGCGTGAGCGCGACGCGGCTGCGCGCTTGATCAGCCAACGCGGGCAGTCCAAGCTTGCCGTAGACCAGGGCAAGCGACGCGTTCAGCGGCACGCCGTTCGGGTCGGCCGCGCGCCGCAGTTCGAGCAAGCCTTGCGCTTCGCTCAAGCGTCCGCTTTCGAGCGCCGCATCCACCAGAATCTGTTCGAATAAATCGCGTTGCGCGTGACTGCCGCCGACTTCCGTCAGGCGCGGCATGGCGATGCTCAGGCGCTGCCACGCTTGATCGTATTCACCGCGTGCGTAGGCGTACACGCCTTCGCACGCGGGCAACGCCACCTCCTGCCATGCACTGCGGATGAACTCGGGGGCGCGCGGCGCGTAGTCGCGTACAACTTGCAGTAAAATCTCGGCCTGAGGCCGGCGCGCGCGCGCCAACCCATACAGGTATTGCAGCGTCAGAAAAGGCTGCACCGTGTCATGGGACCGTGCTGCCAAATGGTCGGCAAGATCCTCCCAGCGCGGCCCGACATCGATGCCGGCGAGTTCTAAGCGCGCAAGCAGCGAAACGGCGCCGACCTGATCCTGCGAGTAGTCCTTGACAATTCCCCAGCAGTGTTCGTCATACAATTTCAGCGCCTGGGCCTCGCGGCCCTGGCTCAAGTAGAACAGCGCCAGATGCCACCAGATGTGCGTGAGCATGAAGGAATTCAGGTCCGACCAGGTATCCGACGCGTCTTCCAGCAATTGCACGCCTGCGTCGATTTGACCGCGGGTCAAAAACACATGCGCCAGCGCGTGCTGCGCCCACGGCTCCTTGCGCCGCATCGCCAGCGCCGAGCGCGCTTCGGTCTCCGCCTCGTCGAGCAGATGGCATTGCTCGTAGCCGAACGCCTTCATGCCATACACCTGCGGAACATCGCTGTTCTCCGCGCTCACTTTTAAGGCGGCCCGCAACATCCCGGCTGAATTGCCGCGGTTGAATTCAAAATACTGGTGCGTTTTGACGATCGCCAGGTCCCGGGGAAACTCGTCCGACACCTGATCGCACAGCCGGATGGCGCGCTCCAGATCGCCGCCGGCCCAAGCCTGCAGCATTGCCGTATTGAGTTGCTCGCGCCGCGTCGCGCTCGGCGCCACGCGTTCCGCGGCCTCCAGATACTTCGCCGCGCGTGCGGCCGCCTGCGGAGCCTCCAGCAGCATCCACAGCATGCCCGCGTACACATTGGCCATGCACGATCCGGGGTCCGCATCAGCCGTCATCAAGATGCGCTCGGCGCGCGTTTCGTATCCTAAGAATCCTGCAATGAAATCATCTATGCCGCGCAGCGTGGCGTCGTGCTGCCCGGTGAGCGGGTTACCCAGATAGTCTCGCTGCATGCGTGGATCATACTAGGTGGCCTTTAAGAACGCCGCCGTATCCGCCGCGGATCGCTGCGGGATCTCGAGTTGCGGCAGATGACCCACATGCGGGTAGGTGATCAATTTCGAACCCGCAATTGCCGCCGCGAATTTCTTCGCCGCCGCAGGTTCGATCAGCGGGTCGCTTTCGCCCCACAGGATCAGCGTCGGCGCCTTGACCCCCGACAGGAGCTGCGCCGTTGAGGCGGGACGCGCGCCCATGTTGATTCCCATCAAAATCTCGCGGTGGCCGGGCGCGCGCTGAAATTCAGCGAAGCGATCCACGAGGCCCTCGGTGATCAGCGTTTTATCGTAGACGTCGGTTTTGAGACCCTGATCTATCAACGGTCGATTGTCGATCTTGCTCAGCAGCGTGCGGCCGAGCCGATAGCGCAGAATCTTGAAAGCCAACGGCTCGTTGCCGGCCGGCTTGTCATTCGCAAATCCGGCGGCGTCAACCAAAATGAGCGCGTTGATCCGCTCCGGATGACGCACCGCCAGCTGCCACGCGGCGCCGCCGCCCATGGAATTGCCGGCGACCGCAAACTTCGGCAGCGCCAGAGCCTTGGCGAACGCATCGACGAAGTCCGCCAGGGCATCGCCGCTCAAACTGCTGCCTTCCGGCGCGCGCGTCAATCCATGACCGGGAAAATCCAGGCTGATGATGTGGAACTGGGACGTCAGTTCCTTGACCCATCCATCCCAGGTCATGAAGGAGTCTCCGAATCCGTGCAGCAGCACCAGCGTCGGCAGACTGGGATCGCCGTCCGCGCGATAATGCGCGTGATAACCGCCGGGCAGATCCACGAAGTGTGAATCGGCTGCGGCATATTTCGCCTCGAGAGCCTCGTAGGGGATGTCGGGCCCGCGCAGCTTGAACCAGGCCGCTGCGATGAGCACGACCAGAATGGCCAGAATGACGCCGAAAGCTCTTCGCATGGCTTGTCCTAGTACTTGTAAGTGAGCCGAATACCGACTGTCGTGGGTTCCCCGGCCGCGGCCACCTCGCTGCTCGGCAAAAAGAAATTCCGCGTGAGGTCGTAGGATTTGTCGAAAATATTTCGCCCCCACAAGGTCACCGTCCAAGGCGCGCCCGACGCGGGCGCCAACGTCAGGTTCGCATTCGCCAGCCAATATTTTGGAATGGTGAAATCGTTGCTGCCCAGCAAGAAGAACTGACTATAGGTATCGTGAAAGCTGTAGTTGGATTCGGCTGTCATGCTGAAAGCGCCGATATTCCAGGTGTAGCTGACATCGCCGCCGTAAGTCCACTTCGGGAAGCTCTCCGGCCGACCGTTATAGTCGACCGGCGGCAGCGTCGGATCCAAGGGTACGTCCAGCAGCTTGCTGGTGTAGTAGCCTTCCGCGAATCCCGCGTATTGCGAGATTGAAATCCCCGCCAGCGGCCGCCATTCCAAATCAACTTCACCGCCGCTGATGCGCGAATCAGCATTCACGAATCGACCGATGAATGACTGCGACGTGTCGTCGAATACTTTGCCGAGGATCTGCTGATCCCTGTAGCGATAAAAGTAGGCGGACGCGTTCACGCGCAGCGTGCGCGTGACGTCCGACTTCACGCCGATCTCGTAGGCGGTGAGTTTTTCCGGCTCGAACGGATCGGCAGCCGGCGCCGTGACTGTATTGTGGGCGGTAAAGCCGCCTGACTTCACGCCGCGGCTGATACTGGCGTAGAGCAAGGTGCCGGACAGCGGCTTGTAGTCGAGTTCCGCCTTGCCCGACGGCAGGTTCGATGTGATCGAGCCGCCGAGCGCGCCTCCCGTGAGGGAGGGCGCCCCGGGCAGGAACGCCGTATTGAGCCCGATCAGTTCTCGGTTCTCGTGATCCTCGCGCACTCCGAGCGTCGCCTTCAGCTGGTCGGTCAGCTGATAGTTGCCCTGGGCGAAGACACCCACTGAGTTGGCGACCTGCTCGTAGGTGGTCACCGCGATTCCGCCCAACCGGTCGGTAAGATCGGAATAAAAATTCTCGTGCAGATCTTCATTGGAGTAGAAGATTCCCGCCACCCAGTCGAACGCACCGCGACTGGATGCCAAACGAAGTTCTTGGGAAAATACGTTGAGGTCGCTATTCAGGTACTCGTCCGAATCATTGAATTGCGTGGCGTCCCAGTCGGCATATTCGCGCCGGATGAGCTTGTTGTAGGCGCTGATGCTGGTGAGCTTTGCGCCCCCAAAATCGACATTGGCCGTCAGATCGATCCCGTCATTGCCGTTGTCGAGCCCGGGCTTCGAACTTGCATTGATGCCGGTGAGCTTGGCGAACGCGGGGTTGAGCGCCCAACCGGTCGCATACCGTGACGTGTCCGCCGCAATGGCCGGTGGTCCGCTGCCCGGCGTATAGGGTTGCAGCAGGTACAGTCCCTGCTCGTCGGACTTGTCCTGTGCCCCATGGAGGCCGAGCCTAAAATCCAGCGCCGCGGTCGGGTCCCATTGCAATTGTCCGCGGACCGCAATCTTGTCCTTATCGCCCAGCGACTGACCCGTGACCCGATTGCGCTGCCATGCGCCGCCCTGTTCCGTGGCCACGGCGAGCCTTCCGAGCAGCCCGTCGGCAATGGGGCCGGACACGAATCCATCGGCGTTGAGCTCATTGTGCGCACCGTACTCCAGCGAGAATCCCGCATGCGGCTCCGCGGTCGGCCGATTGCTGATGAAGTTGATCTCGCCGCCCGTGGTATTGCGCCCGTACAACGTGCCCTGGGGTCCGCGCAAAACTTCGACGCGATCGATATCGAACAACTGCCCCTGGGTTTGGATCGGCAGCGCAAAGGCGACGCCGTCGAGGCTGACGCCCACGGGCGAGGTATTGTTCGACGTATAGTCGATAAAACCCACGCCCCGCAGACGAAATTGCGGCTGACTGCTGCCGAACGCCGGTTCTACCTGCAGGCTCGGGACGGCATTTTGCAGGTCGTTGACATAGCTGATCGACTTTTCCGCGAGACTCTGGCCGGACAGTACGGACATGGCGATGCCCACGTTCTGCGCCGATTCCACGCGCCGCTGCGCGGTCACCACGACCTCTTCGAGACCGCTGTCGCCCGGCGATAACGGAGGCGCGGCGGCGGCCAAACCGTCCATGCTCATGAAAATGGCGCCGGCAGCTGCGGCGGCGGCCATTGTCCGAATTGACATCCCCATCTCCTGATACTCGAAGGCAAACAAGCAGCGCGCATCATCCGCGACGCGCCCTTCCCTGTGAAGTGTCGTTTGCGAAGCTGGTGATGCGGAAAAGTTATGTCCGCGTGGCAGGGGTGTAGATATTACACTTGCGGTCGCGCACGATTTCTTCTGTTGCGATCCATGCGTAAACTAGCCTTCCCGGGGTGTTAAGGCTGCCGATGCTGCGGAAATTTGTCATGTTTTTCGCGTGCGCGACGACGACGGCTGCCGATATGGCGGGAGCACAGACCTCGCCGATTCCCGCCGCGGACTATACGCTGGCGAAATCCTGGCGGATCGGGGGCAATAATGGCTGGGATACGCTGGTACTGGAAGCCAGCGGCGGCCGCCTGTTCGTCACCCGCGACGACCACGTCGATGTGATTGAGACGGTGAGCGGCAAACTGACCGCCAACATACCGCGCACGGCCGGTGTGCACGGTGTCGCATTCGCGCCGGCCTTGAAGCGCGGCTTCACCAGCAACGGCCGATCCAATTCCGTCTCCGTATTTGAACTCGATACGCTGCGCGTCGCCTACGAAGTGCCCATCTCCGGAACATCGCCAGGCGCCATTCTTTATGAACCGCAGCAAAATCACATTTTCACCGCCAATCGGGAGAGCGCCAATCTGTCGGTGCTCGACGCCGGAACGCTGCAGGTAGTGGCGACCGTGGCGCTGCCCGGCCCGCCGGAATCCATGACCACGGACGACGCCGGACGTGTCTACGTGAACATCAATACGGCGCCGGGAAGAGTGGTTCTAGTCGATGCAAAATCGCTTACTGTGAAGGCGAAATGGCTGCTGAAGGAATGCGCCGGGCCCACGGCGATGGCCATCGATATTGTGAATCATCGCTTGTTCTCGGTTTGCGCGAATCAGGTCATGGCAGTGACGGATTCGGTGTCGGGCAAGGCCATCGCTCAAGTCGTGATCGGCAGAGGCTCCGATGGCGCCGTATTCGATCCCGAATTGGGCATGGTATTCAGTTCCAACGGCATCGACGGCACCCTCACCGTCATACACCAGGATTCACCCGATGAGTACAGGGTGGCCGCCACGGTCACGACACAGGTGAGCGCCCGCGCCATGGCGCTCGATCCTTCAACGCACAAGATTTATATGGCCGCGGCGCAGTTCGGCCCACCGCAGGCGTCGGCCGACGATCAGCCGCGCGCGCACGCGACCGTCGTGCCCGACAGCTTCCTGATCCTGATTGCGCAACCGAAATAGGGTCTCATGAGCGAACGCACTCAAGTGGTTTGTGGACATTGCGATTCGGTCGTGGGTCTTCCCAGCGAGCGATTGAAGGATGCGCCGCGCTGCCCTAAATGCCACTCGCCCTTGTTCGAAGGCAAGCCGATCGAATTGACGGAAGGGAATTTCGACAAGCATCTGGGCCGAAGCGATGTGCCGCTGGTGGTGGATTTTTGGGCGCCCTGGTGCGGTCCCTGTATCGCCATGGCGCCCTTTTATGAGGCTGCGGCGCGGCAAATGGAGCCCCGGCTGCGCTTTGCAAAATTGAACACCCAGGATGAGCCCGCGCCGGCGGCGCGCTTCAACATTCGCGCAATCCCCACGATGATCGTGTTCCGCGGCGGGCGCGAAATTGCCCGCCAGACGGGCGCCATGGACTCCGCCACCTTGTCGCGGTGGCTTGATTCAGTCGTTTGAACCGGCGCGCCGGCCTTAAGTCTTGCGGAATAGCAGGACGAACCGATCCGTCTTGCCGGCCGCGGGACCCTTGTAGCTGATCAGATCCCGCGCATCATCCGGTCTTCTCAGCAGATCGCTTTTTGCGGCCACCTTGAATCCGTGCGCGCTGAAGTCCTGCACGGCAAACGCCTCTTCAATGCGGTGCAGTTCGCCCGCGTCGGATTTGCCGCGCCCTGCCTTGGCCGAGTGATCGATCAACAAAAGAACTCCGCCCGGTTTGAGCGCGCGCGACAATTGATCGAGCACCGCGCCGACGTCGATCTTCGGCCAGGGACTCTTGGGAGTCGAATCCACCCAGTACATGTCGTGATAGACCTTCACCAGCAGGATCGCGTCCAGGCTCGCGGGTGCGAGCTTCATGTCGTTGAGGTCGACGGTCAGCTGCTTCACGTTGGTCAGGCGGCCGCCGGCCATTCGATCCTTCAAAGCCGGCTGGCTCCAATTATCGAAGGCAAGATTATTGATGAGATCGACCTGGCCCCTGGGACCCACGATGTAGCTCAGCAATTCGCTGTAGTAACCGTCGCCCGCGAGCACATCGGCGACCTTCATCCCCGGCTTGATGCCGGCAAGGCGCAGCATTTCCGCCGGATGGTCGAGCACGTCGCGCGCTGAATCGGCCGCGGGGCGCCCCGCGTGCGTCAACGCCGCGTCATAGTCGTCCGCGCCATACGCTCCAACGCCTGCCAGCAGCAATGCGGCGCACAGCAATGAGGAGGCAAATGAGATTTTGTGTTGAGTCATTTGGTTTCACCCTTGATGAATATCAGAGCAATGAGCGTAATGAGTCCGGCCGTGGACAAATAGTATCCGACAAACGCCAGGCCGTAGTGGATTGCCAGCCAGGTCGCAACGGGCGCCGCGAGCGAAGCACCCAGGATGCCCGCAAAGTTGAAGGTAAGCGAGGTGCCCGTGTAACGGACCGGGGTTGGGAACAGGGTTGCGAGGGCACTGCCCAGCGGCCCGTAGGAGAGCCCGCTCAAGCCAAAACCACAGGCCAAGAATACGAACACCAACGCCGTGTCGTGGGTGCTGAACAAGGGCTTGAAGCTAAAGCCGTAGGCAATGATCAACAGCGTGGCGACGATCAGCATCGCCTGCCCGCCGATTCGGTCGGCCAGCCGCCCCGCCAACGGGATCATCAAGCCGAAGAATACGGCCGCCAGCATCTGCATGATCAGGAACTGTTGGCGTGGAAAACCCAGCGAATTCGTGCCCCAGCCCAGCGCAAAGATATTCGCGAGGTAAAAGACCAGGAAGGTGGTCGTGGATCCCAAGGCTCCCAGCAGCAACTGCAGCGGGAATTTGGAGAACACCGTGTTGAAAGGCACGCGCACGCGCTCGCCCTGGGCGAGGCTGCGCTTGAACGCTGGTGTCTCGACCAGCTGCAGCCGGATGTACAGGCCGACCGCCACCAACACCGTGCTGGCCAGGAACGGCACGCGCCAACCCCAGCTGAACAACTGCGCCTCAGATAGGTACTTGCTGATCAGCAGAAACGCGCCGATGGAAATGATCAAGCCAAGCGGCGCACCCAGCTGCGGAAACATACCGTACCAAGCGTGCTTGCCCGGCGGCGCATTTTCAGTCGCCAGCAATACCGCGCCGCCCCATTCACCGCCCAATCCAATGCCTTGCCCGATGCGGCACAGCGCGAGCAGCACCGCCGCATACACGCCCACGGAGGCGTAGGTCGGCAGCAGACCGATGCAAATGGTGGAAATTCCCATGGTCATCAGCGCCGTCACCAGTGTGGTCTTGCGTCCGACCCGGTCGCCGAAATGCCCGAAAATCGCCGCGCCAATGGGCCGCGCGACGAAGGCCAGCGCAAACGTCGCCAGCGATTGCAGGGTCGCAATCGCGGGGTCGCCCTTGGGAAAAAATAGGCGCGGAAACACCAATATTGCGGCGGTCGCATAGATATAAAAGTCGTAGAACTCGATGGTGGTTCCGACCATGCTGGCCAGAAGAATTCGGCGCGCCTGCGGCGCATTGGGCGCGATATTCGAGTCGAGCAAAGGGCAACCCCGGCTTTTCGTTGTCAGTTTTGCCGATACTACACCAGCCCCTGATGCCGATTTCAGTGTGATGGAGATATGCTGTGGCCATGCACATCAAACCGCATGACTATCGGGTGAAAGAGGGGACAAAGGTCGATCTCAAGAAGTGGCCGACAGCCGCTCAGCCTGTTTACCGCAGCAACCGGCAGTACCGCGACCTGTTGAGCGCGCATGTACTGGAATTGAGCGCACAGCAAGCAAGGCTGTACGCCTCGAATCGCTACGCCTTGCTGGTGATATTTCAGGCCATGGACGCGGCGGGGAAGGACGGCGTGATCGCCCACGTCATGTCGGGCGTCAATCCGCAAGGCTGCCGCGTGGTCAGCTTCAAACACCCGGGAGCGGAGGAACTGAAGCACGATTTCTTGTGGCGCACCACCCGCGAGCTGCCCGAACGCGGTCAGATCGGCATATTCAATCGATCCTATTACGAAGAGGTCCTGATCACGCGCGTGCATCCGGAAATCCTTCGGGCGCAAGGACTGCCGCCGGAACTCATGGATGAAAAAAAGATTTGGCACGAGCGCTATCGTTCCATCGTGGACCTGGAGCGGCACCTGACACGCAACGGCACGCGCATCGTCAAGTTCTTCCTGCACCTCTCCAAGGACGAGCAGCGCAAGCGCTTTCTCGATCGGATCGAGACACCCGATAAAAATTGGAAGTTTTCCTCCGCGGATATCGCAGAGCGTCAATACTGGAAGCAATATATGAAGGCATACGAAAAATGCCTGAGCGCCACCAGCGCCGATTGCGCGCCTTGGTACGTCGTTCCAGCGGACGACAAGCCCAATGCGCGGCTCATTGTGTCGCGCATCCTGCTCGATACGCTGGAAGCGTTGCAACTGCACTATCCGAAACCGACCGCGGCGCACCGCCGCGAATTGCGCGCTCTACGCAAGCAACTCCAGGACCGCTCTTAGTACCTCGGCACTGTGAATTTGACTGGCCCGCCCCCGTAACGCCGGCATGTGATGTTGATCGGCTCGAGTTCTCGTCGGGAAGGGTAAGAAGAATCAAGGCACTGCCGCCTTCGTGCCTTGATTCTTCTTACCCTCCCTGTCGAGCGCTACACCAACCGGTCAATATCACTGGGCCGGGTGCTAGGGCTTGCGTGCGCCAATCACGATGAGTACCACGCCGGCTACCACGGCCGCGCCGCCGACCCAGGGCGGAATCGCCTGTTGTTGGGAAACCTTTGCTTCGACACTTCCTATCTTGAGCACGCTCTTGTCGCTTGAATAGGACGGAGACTTGATGAGCACGAACAACCCCCCCAGGATCAGTATCGCGCCCAAGATTTGCAGCACTCGCATGTCAAAACCTCGCTAAATGGGACCTGGAGGGCAGTGTAGTCCTAGATGGACCTGGTTCACGTGTATTCGCTCGTGTCTGGTGCTATGTTTTGCCTGTTATGTTATCGCTGCGAACCCGATCGATGAGGCTCATGCTGCTGCTGGCGCTAATCCTGCCGCTGCAAAGCTTCGCCGCGGCATGGAATTGCGGCTCTCCCGAGACCGCATCGCCCGCCGCGCATCAGCATTGCGCGCCCGGCTCGGGCGCCGCACACACCGGCGACGCGCAGCCGCACCATCACTGCGGAACCTGCTGTGCCGCTGCGATTGCGGCACTGCCCTTTGGCTGGATCGCCCCACCCTCGATCACTCCTCCGATTGCCCTACCGCAGATGGGGTCGCCTCCCAAGGTGGCCATCGACCGGCTCGATCGTCCTCCGCGCCTCGTCTCCCGCTGAATTGCGGCGCTAAGGGCGCCGATTTTGCCCTGACGATGCGAGGATGGTATGCGACACGCACTTCTTCTGTTGATCACGTTCGCCGCGCTTGGCGTTTGCGCCTGCGCCGGCTTCTCCCGGGACAGCGGCTTCGATACCGTTTCGGACAGCGCTCGACGGCACTTGGCCCTCAATCCCGTGTGGCCGCGAACCCCGGAGGAAAAGGACAGGGTAGCCGCCCAGGTTGCGGGTGTCCTAAGTCATTCGTTGTCCGCCGCGGACGCCGTGCAAGTAGCGCTCCTCAACAATCGCATGCTGCAGGCCGATTTCGAGGAACTCGGAATCTCCGAAGCCGATTTGGTGCAGGCGGGCCGCCTCCCCAATCCGCGCTTCGATCTTCGCCATGCCAGTGCCGGCGGCCAATACGACATTGAGGAGACCTTGAGTTTCAATGTGCTTGCGCTGCTGACGATGCCGTACGCCCGCGACATCGAAAAGCGGCGCTTCGCGCAGACTCAGAATGCCGTGGTGTCGCGCATCGCGCAGCTGGCACAGGACACGCGCGAGGCCTTTTACCGGGCGGTGGCCGCGCGCGAATATCGCGATTATCGGCAAAAGGTCCGCGCGGCTGCGGAAACCGGCGCGACGCTCGCGCGCAGGATGGTGGCGGCGGGCAATTGGAACAAGCTCGATGCGGCCCGCGAACAGAGCTTCTATGTCGATGCCGTCCAGGGCCTGACGCAGGCGCAGCTCGCGGAGCAATCCGCGCGCGAGCGTTTGCTGGTCTTGCTGGGCCTGCTCGAAGTGAAACCGGGAGGGCCGGAGCTGCAGCTGGAAGGGTCATTGCCTGAACTGCCCGGCAGCGCGGAGCAGCTTCCCGACGTCGAGCAGGCCGTCCTGCAGAACCGGCTCGATCTTAAGGCGATGCGCGCGCAAATCGATGAATTGCAGCAGCGCCTCAAGCTCACCCGCAGCACGCGCTACGTCAACGTGCTCGACCTGGGTGCAACGCGGGTGCGGCAAGGCGCACGCGACAGCGCTTTCGAGCGTGGCTATGCGGTCACACTCGAGGTTCCGATATTCGACAGCGGCGCGGCGCGGCTCAAAAAATCCGAAGCCATCTATGCTCAATCCGTCGATCGCCTTGCGCATGCCGCCATCGAGGCGCGCTCACAAATTCGACTGGCGTATGCCGGGTATCGCGCCGCATACGAACTCGCCCTGCAGCAGCGTGATGAGGTTCTGCCGCTGCGCAAGGCCGTCGCGCAGGAGAATCTGCTGCGTTACAACGCCTCGCAGATCAGCATTTTCGAGTTGCTGTCGGATGCACGCGAACAAGCCGCGGGCATCGATGGCTACATTCAGCGTCTGCGCGATTTTTGGATCGCCAAATCGCGGCTCGACGGCGCACTGCTCGGCAATGCCGAGCAGTAGCACTCTTCAGGAGATAGCATGCTTTCACGACGACAATTCTTCAGCGGCGCATCGCTTGCGGTCGCGGCCGGCGCGGTTGCCAAGAGCGCGCTCGCGGCACTTCCGGAGATCGTGTCCACCGACTCACACGAGATGCAGCCCCCGCTCCATCCGCCGAACGGTCGGCCGTACCGCGGCGTGGCCACTCTCAACGGCTGGTCGCTGCCCTGGCGAATGCACGACGGCATCAAGGAATTTCACCTGGTCGCCGAGCCCGTGATTCGCGAGATCGCACCCGGCATGAAGGCCCATCTATGGGGATACAACGGTCAATCGCCCGGCCCCACCATCGAAGTCGTGGAGGGTGACCGTGTGCGGATATTCGTCACCAACCGGCTGCCGGAACACACCAGCATTCACTGGCACGGTCAGCGCCTGCCCAATGGCATGGACGGCGTGGCGGGTCTCAATCAACCGTCCATCAAACCCGGTCAGACGTTCGTCTACGAGTTCGCGGCGCAGCGCGCCGGAACATTCATGTACCACCCGCACGCGGATGAGACCACGCAAATGGCGATGGGCATGATGGGATTTTGGGTGACGCACCCCAGGGATGTGAAACTCATGCCGGTCGATCGCGACTATGTATTGCTGTTGAATGCCTATGACATCCCGCCCGGCAGCTCGACGCCCAAAGTGAGCACCATGCTGGATTTCAACATATGGACCTTCAATAGCCGCGCATTTCCGGGGACCGCCCCGATGGTGGCGCGCCTCGGCGAACGGGTGCGGGTTCGCGTCGGCAATCTCACCATGACCAATCATCCCATTCACCTGCATGGCCATGAATTCGTGGTGGTGGGCACGGATGGCGGCTGGACTCCACCGGGATCGCGCTGGCCCGAGGTAACCACCGATATCGCCGTCGGTCAAATGCGCGCCATCGAGTTCACCGCGGCCGCGCCCGGTGATTGGGCGTTCCACTGCCACAAGAGCCATCACACCATGAACTCGATGAGCCATGCCGTGCCGAACAGCATCGGCGTCGAACAGGACGACCTGGCCGCGCAGATTGCCGCGCTGATACCGGGCTACATGGCCCCGGGCGCAAATATGGGCGGCATGCAGATGCACATGCCGCTGCCCGACAACACTCTGCCGATGATGACGGGGGCGGGCCCGTATGGGGACATTGAGATGGGCGGCATGTTTACCGTCATGAAGATTCGCGCGGACTTAAGCCGAGGCGATTATCGCGACCCAGGCTGGTATCGGGCCCCAGCCGGCAGCGTAGCCCATGCGTGGGAGGGAGAGCCGCCGCCGGCGGTGCGTAGTATTCTTTCGCCATGAGCCGAAACATCGTCAAGACCGTGGATATCGATGCACCGCCGGAGAAGGTGTTCGCGGTATTGCGCGATGTCGAGAAATGGCCGGAATGGACTCCCACTGTGAGCCACGTGCAGCGGCTGGATAAAGGACCGCTTGCGGTCGGCAGCAGCGCTCAGGTTCGACAACCCAAGCTGCGGCCCGCTGTGTGGCAGGTTACGGAGTTCGAGGACAACCGCAATTTTACCTGGACGACGCGCGCTCCCGGTCTTCGTATGAAAGCAGGACACCTGGTCGAGCCACGTGGCAGCGGCAGCCGCGTGGCGCTTTCATTCGAGATGTCGGGGCTGATCGCGCCGTTGATGTTGCGTCTGTATGGCAGCCTGATCGAGCAGTATGTCGCGACCGAATCGCAGGGGCTCAAAAAGCGCAGCGAAGCGCGGACTCCTTGACGAGGCGCTTGATCAGCGCGCGCGAATCCGGTCCCTGCAGAAAATGAACAAGCTGTTTCCTGCGATGCTCACGGCGAACAAGGCCAATGATGCGGGAACCACTTCGAACACCTTGTGCAAACCCAGCCAGGTTACCGGGGACTCCCACCAATGCAGGAAACCGGCGATTGCGCCGACGCTGTTTTCCCTCACGCAGCAATGCGTCAGACCGATTCGGATGCCGTCGCCCATGCCGATGTGCGTCCATTCTCCCTGGCGAAACCAGCGATACAACTGCATGCTGATGAGATAGAGAAATGCCGCCAGACATCCGTAGCCGATGATGGCGCCGACGCCACTCATGACGCGCAACGTCGCGGTTCGAACGTTCATGTCTGACCGCCCGCCGAGGGGCACCCTTTGACTTCGAGCCGGACGATCCGGCCGGATTCGCCCTGCAGATCTGAAGGGTTCAACAAGCTATCGGTGGGTTTCAAGTCGATATCGATCCAATAGACGTTGCCATTGCGCTTGCGATCGGCGATGCCCGGATTAAATCCCAGCGCCTGCGCTTGCGCGACGCGGCCCTGTGCCCGCTTCGGTTCGCTGTACAACCCCAATGAAATCACCGAGCCCTCGTTGGGTCCGGGCATTTCCAGCGCGTCGTCGATACCGCCCGCCTTGAGCTTGGCCAGCGTCTGTTCGGCCACGGCTCGCGTCGCCGGCAGCGGCAGGTAGACCCAGACGCCGGCCCATACCTCGCCGTCGGCAACCCGTTGGCGAGGATCGTAGCCGCCGCCGCGCAGAGTCGACGCAGCATGCGCCGCTTCCGACACGTCTCGAAAGGGCCCCACGCTGATGCAGCGTTTTACGTTCGTCAACAGGGCGGTACTGCTACCGTCGCGCGCGGGCTCGGAAGCTGCCAGCGCGCCGCCTCCATTCGACGGCGCAACTGCGGCGCTGTTGCCGCTTGCATCGCCGCGCGTGGTATCCGGACTCTCGGATGCGAGCTTCAGCGTCCCCGGCGCCACCGGCGCCACGACGGCCTCCGGCGCTTTCGCAATGCCGTGCTGCCACAGGAAGTAGCAAACGTTGGCAAGCACCAGGCTTACGACGAGGGTTTTCAATAGCGTCAAGCGTCACCCATGAACCAAGCGCAAACTAGCTTCACCCGACACAAACCGCTGCAAGCGATCGCTGGTTTCGAGCAGCAGCGCCCCATCTGAATCCACGCCTCGCGCAATGCCGAGAACCGCGGTCTCTCCCACGGCCACCTTTACTGGACGGCCGTTCAAGCCGTCGAGGGCCGTCCAAGCATCCCGAAACGCGGCAAAGCCGAAGCGGTCATACTGCAACAGCATACTCAAAAGTTCGTCCAAGATGGCCCCGGCCGCCAAATTGCGTGAGGGAGGCTGCCTGCAGGCATCCGTCACGGCCGCCGCGGGCACTCCGCTCGCCTGGATTTCCCGGCGGGCATCCTCCGGCAGCGACACGTTGACGCCGACGCCGATCACCACGTGCGCCGGCCCCCCCGCTTCGGCGCGCAACTCGATCAACACACCGCCCAGCTTGCGGTCCTTGAACCAAATATCGTTGGGCCATTTGAGGGAAATTCCCTCCGCGCCCGCCCGGGTTAAGGCCCGCGCCACGGCGACTCCTACTCCTAAGCTGAGCGCCGGCAAGGTGCGTACCACATCGCTGCAAGTCCATCCCAAGGACATGGCGATGCCTCCGCCGAAGGGAGCGATCCAGCGCCTTCCCAACCGCCCGCGGCCGGCGTGCTGCAGCTCGGCAATACAGACGTCGGCCGTGCTCGCCGGCGGCGGGGCGCTGCCGAGCAGCCGGGTATTCGTCGACCCGACCTCGAACAGCAATTCCAAGTTGTGCAGATGCGGCTTGCGTTGCGCGGCCAGTTGGGCGCAGATGCGGCGCGCATCGAGCAGCTCCACCGGTTTTGCCAGTCGGTAGCCGCGCCGCGCCAAGGCTTGCACCTCGATGCCGATCGCACGCAGGCGCTCCACCCCCTTCCACACCGCCGCGCGGGTTTGTTTGAGCTCGGTGGCCAGCCACTCGCCCGAATGCACTTCGCCGTCGGCCAGCAGCACCAGCAGCGGCGGATGTTCTATGCCGCTCGTGAGCGAAATAGCCATAACCGCCGGACACGATTTTCTTTTCCCGCGCGCATGCGTGCGATGTTGCTGCGATGGGTAAAGATCACAAACACCGCAATCGCGCCGCAAAACGTGCACAGCGGGAGGTTGTTGGGTTCGAGCACCAGCACCGCGACGGCGAGCGCCACGGTCGCCAGCATCGTGGCAAGACCGACGAAGCCGGAGAGCAGCAATACGACGATCCAACTCAAGAGCAGTGGCAGCAGCAGCCGCAGCTCCAACGCAGCGACCACGCCGACCACGGTCGCGGCGCCCTTCCCGCCCCGAAAATCGAACCACACGGGATAGACATGCCCTACGATCACCGCAAAGGCGCACGCCACCGTGAGCCACTCGCGCGACAAATCGGCATCGATGCCGATGCCCGGCAGATTGGCCGACGGCAACCAGCGCGCCGCGATGACGCCTTTGGCGACGTCGATGAGCAGAACCAGAAATCCGAATAGCTTGCCCTGCGTGCGCAGTGCATTGGTTGCACCCGCATTGCCGCTGCCCATGCTGCGAATATCGACCCCGCGCATGTGTCCCAATATGAGGCTGCCCAGCAGAGTGCCGAGCAGGTAGGCCAGGAGAAGTTTGACGCCGAGTTCGAGCATTGAAAGATTATGACTGAAGTCTGGCGCTCGCCGTATCCCGTTTGGGCAGGTGGATTTCCGCCAGCATGCATCGCACACCGCCGCCGCCGACGCGTTCGATGGTGGGAATCTCCACCGGAATCAGGCCCGCATGCGATTCCAGGATGCGGCGCTGCGGCTGCGACAGACTGGACAAGGCCGTGGTCGACAGGGCAACGAGACGGCCCCCGGGCGAAGTCAATTCCAAAACATTCGCCGCGAAATGCAGCATTTGCGGCAGGGTGATGTCGACGACCTCGTGCCCCGTGGCGCGCAGCTTGGATAACACGGCGGCGCGATGCGCTTCGTTTCGGATTGTTTCGCCGCACACCACGGCAAATCCCGTGCCGATCGCCATCAAGACATTGGTGTGGTACACGGCACGGCCGCCTGCGTCCACGGCATCGAAGGTCATGAGGTCGTAATCCAGCTGCTGTGCGAACTCGCCGAGCACATCCAGGTCGGTGCGCGGCGAGGAACAGGCATATGCCACACGGTGCGCTCGATCGAGGACGACGCTGCCGGTGCCTTCGAGATACTTCTCTTCCGACTCTCGATGCGTGAGATCCACGGTGCGGGTAACGCGAAATCCGCCGGTTCGCACCACCTGCTCCAGGACCTCGTCGCGGCGTTCCCAGCGTCGATTGGGCGCCAGCATCGGATAGAGCGCCACCGTGCCGTCGTAATGGAAGCTCACCCAATTATTGGGGAAAATGGCATCCGGCTTGGGCGGAACAGCGCTGTCGGGGGCGATGAGCACTTCGACCCCGGCTCGCTCCAGGGCATTGGCCAGGTGGTGAAATTCCTGCAATGCGTCGCGCTGATGGTCATTTTCCGGGCCGCCTGCGCGGTCCGCCTGGAAGGCATTGCTGGGCGCGGTTTGCGGATTGCAGCCAAAACTCGCCGGCCGCACCATGAGCACGGCCCCTGCGCTTTGCGGTTCCTGCCCAGGGTGATCTGCGGCCGACATAGAGCAGGCACTATACTAGCTAATTTTGGGGGAACGCCTTGCGGGTATCGATTGCCAGTTCTCTTGGGGTGCTGACGCTGCTGCTTGCTTTGCAGGCGTACGCGGCCCCCGCGCCTGCTCCTGCAAAACCCGCGCCCAAACCGCCGGCCAAACCGACGGCTACGTATCCCTTTACCTTCGATACCCTGCTGGAGGATGCCAAGCGCCGCGCGGCATCGTCCTATGCTCCGCAACGCAATAGCGTGCCCTCCGCGCTCGATAAATTGAGTCCGGAGCAATATCGCAGCATTCACTTCAACCCCAATGCGGGAATATGGCGCGCGGAAAATCTCCCCTTCCGGCTCGAGCTCTTGCGAGCGGCGCCCAATCTAGCGACGCTGGTCACGATTTCCACGGTCGAGGAAGGTGTCGCCAAGGATGTGGTGACGACACCGGCGATGTTTCAAATGACCGGGACCATACCCCCTCAGCTCAGCCATGTATCGGTGCCGTTGTCCGGTTTCCGAATTCGCAGCCGCATCAACTCGCCCAAGGTCTGGGATGAGTTCTTGGTTTTCCAGGGCGCCAGCTATTTCCGCGCGGTCGCCAAAAATCTCCTGTACGGACTGTCGGCGCGCGGCCTTGCGATCAACACCGGCGAGCCGGCGGGTGAGGAATTTCCGGCGTTCACGCATTTCTGGATCGAGCGTCCGGCGCTGCGCGCCAATTCACTGGTGATCTACGCGCTGCTGGAGAGCGCATCCGCCACGGGCGCCTACAAGTTCACGGTGACGCCGGGCGTCGACACGCAAATCGAGGTCGAACTTACGCTGTTTCCGCGCACCGAAATGCGGGTGGTTGGGATCGCACCGCTGACGTCGATGTTCCTGTTCGACGAGACCAACCGCGGACACCTCGATGACTATCGGCCTGAAGTTCACGATTCGGATGGATTGCAAATCACCACCAAGAGCGGCGAGCAATTGTTCCGGCCGTTGGCAAATCCGCTCAAGCTGCAAGTCTCCGCTTTCACCAGGGAAGTACCGCAGGGCTTCGGACTGGTGCAAAGATCGCGGCAGCAAAGCGATTTCCAGGATATCGATATGCAATATGAACGTCGCCCGAGCGCCTGGGTGACGCCGAAAGGCGATTGGGGCAACGGTGCGGTGGAATTGGTGGAAATTCCGTCAGGCCGTGAAACCAACGACAACATCGTCGCGTTCTGGCGTCCCACGCAGCCGTTGACGGCCGGTCATCCGGCGCAGTACGCGTATGGCATTACCTGGAATGATGAGCCTCCCTTGCCGAAGGGTTTGGGCAGAGTGGTTGCAACTCGCTCCGGCGCCAGCATCGACCGCAAGCGTCGCGTGTTCATCCTCGATATCGGCGGTGCCGGTGAAAAACTCGACGGCTTACGGCTGGACTTGAGCGCTTCCGCGGGTGCGATCTCCAATTCGACACTGGTCTCGAACGGCGCATTGCACGGGTTGCGGGCCAGCTTTGAGCTCGACCCCAAGGATGCGGAATTGATAGAACTGCGCCTGCGGGTCATGCGCGGCGACAACCCTGCTTCTGAAACCTGGCTGTATCGATGGACCTCCAGCTGAATCCCGCCGCCGCGTTCGAAAGCGCTGCCGCGCCGGGCGCCATGCCGCCGGAGGCGCCGCTCAGCATGCCGGCGCAGGATTTGCGCTTCAAACCCTGGCGCACCGAGCGGCGGCTGATTTCAGCCGCCGTGCTCTACGCGCGCTTCATTCTGATCGTGGTGACGATTGGGGTGACCACCTATGGCGTGTATCAAATGCTGCAGGTCGTGCGCTTCGCGAGCATGACCCTGTTGCAGGGCACGATGATTTTCTTCTTCGCCGTATCGCTGGGCTGGATTGCCTTTGCGGCAGGTTCCGTATTGGCCGGCGCATCGAAGCGGCGCGACCCGGCTCCCGCGCAGCTAGCGCCCACGGCTGCCTCGCTGACGGCGCTGGTGATGCCCATCTACAACGAGGACCCGACCCGTACCGCGGCGGGATTACAGGCAATGGGGGAGGCGCTGCATCGGATCGATGCCAGTCGCACCTTCGAGATCGTCATTCTCTCCGATTCCACCGATGCCGATGCGTGGATTCGCGAGACCATCAGCGTCGCCAAGCTGCGCGCCGCATTGAGCCCGATCTTGCCGGTCTGGTATAGGCGTCGATGGCAGAATGTCGCGCGCAAATCCGGCAATCTCGAAGACTTCGTCACGCGCTGGGGCGGCCGCTACGACCACATGATCGTGCTCGACGCCGACAGCATCATCGATGCACCCACGCTCAAGCAGCTGGTTCTGATGATGCAGAGCGATCCGAAGCTGGGCATATTGCAGACCGCACCGCAGCTGATCGGCGCGCGTACTTTTTTTGCCCGCCTGCAGCAGTTCGCGGCTTGCGTCTACGGCCCGGTGATCACGCGCGGCTTGTCCGCCTGGTCCGGCGACAGCGGCAACTACTGGGGGCACAACGCCATCATTCGTGTAGCGGCGTTCGCGCAATACTGCGGGCTGCCCAAACTCCCGGGCCGCAAACCCTTCGGCGGTTTCGTGCTGTCGCATGATTTCGTCGAGGCTGCGCTCATGCGCCGCGGCGGATGGAAGGTGCGCATGGCCACCGATGTGGGCGGCTCATGGGAGGAGTCTCCGCCGACCCTGATAGACATTGCGGTTCGCGATCGCCGCTGGGCGCAAGGGAACTTGCAGCACATGAAGATCATCGGCAGCGCCGGGCTCCGCTTCATCAGCCGCATGCATTTGGGGGTCGGCATCATGAGCTATTTGTCATCGCCCATGTGGCTGGTGATGATCGGCATCGGCTTTGCGCTTGCGATTCAGTCGCGCTTTATCCGTCCCGAATATTTCAGCCACGACTTCCAGTTGTTTCCCACCTGGCCGCGGTTCGACGTTGCGCTCATGATGGCCCTGTTCTGGTTCAGCATGGTGGTATTGCTGATCCCAAAGATGCTCGGCCTGATGCGCGCCCTGTTGTCGCGGCGTATCCGCCACGGCGCCGGCGGCGTCATCGGCATAACCGCCAGCTTTCTCCTTGAAGCCATCCTCTCGGCACTGTATGCGCCGATTCTCATGATCGTACAGAGCCGCCATGTATTCGAAGTGTTCATGGGACGCGACTCGGGCTGGAAAACGCAGCGCCGCGACGCCGGCAACTCGACCACCTGGAGCGACGCCTGGCGTTATCACCGGCGGCATATGTTGCTGAGCTTCGTCACCGCCGTCATCGTGTACTTCATCTCGCCGCCCCTGCTCGCCTGGGTATCGCCGGCGCTTCTGGGCCTGTTTCTCGCGGTGCCGCTCTCGCGGCTCAGTGGCAGCGAGGCGTTGGGCTCCTTCCTGGCGCGTCTCGCGCTGCTGCGCACGCCGGAGGAAGTCGAGACGCCGGCCGTGGTCGCGCGCCGCGAGGAATTGGTGCGCTTGAGCGAAGCGTTGCCGGCGCACGGATTGCGTTACCTGGCGCGGCATCGCGAGGCACGCCTCGCCCACATCAGCGGCAACCTGCCGCGCCCAGCCGATCCGCGCGGACATCCGGATCCGCACGCCCTCACGGCCGAACAGAAATTGATGGATGCACGATCATTGGACGAGGCCTTGCAATGGCTGACGCCGGTCGAGTGCGTCGAGGTTGCCGCGGAACCGCGGTTCCTCAATCAGCTCGCCCTGCTCCCCGATTCCGTACAACCCACGTTCTCGATCTAGGATTCAACCCATGGTTCGTCGCCGCGAAATTTTGAAAACCGCCATGGCGCTCGCCGCCGTGCCGCTCTCCTACGCCGACCTGGCGCACTCGGCAGCACCCCAGACGCCGGTGCCGCCATCCACGCCGCAGACCCCCGCAGGCAGCGGCCCAGCGAAGGCCTTTGACTACGCATGGCTCAAGGGCCAGGCGCGGTATCTCGCCAGCAGCCTCTATCTACCCTCCAAGGATGTGCTTCCGCCCACCATGGGTGGGTTGAGCTACGATCAATATCAGTCATTGCGATTTCGCACGGATCACTCGCTGTGGGGCAATGCGGGACTGCCCTTCCGCCTGCAGTTTTTCCACGTGGGCCGAGGTTTTGCGCAAGCCGTGCATCTCTACGAGGTCATCGACGGGCAAGCGCGCGAAATTCTCTACGACACGTCGATGTTCGAGTTCGACAAGGCCGGCATCGATCCTGCCGTGATGCGCGATCATGCGGGCTTCGCGGGATTCCGCGTACAGTTTGTGACCGATTGGAAAGCGGACGTCGCCGCATTTCTGGGCGCCGCCTATTTTCGCGCCGTCGGAGGCGATACGCGCCAGTACGGACTGTCAGCGCGCGCACTGGCGGTTGACACCGCCTACCCGCGGCCTGAGGAATTTCCGCGCTTCACCTCGTTCTGGTTCGAGCGCCCGCCGAAGGGCTCCGATACGCTGACGATGTATGCCCTGATGGACTCGCCGAGCATCGCGGGGGCACTGCGCTTCTTCATCGCTCCAGGCGGCACGCTCGTGATGGATATCGATTCGGCGGTGTATCCGCGCAAACCCATCGACAGACTGGGCATCGCCCCGCTCACCAGCATGTTCTACTACGCAGAGAACGACCGTCGCGCAGTGAACGATTGGCGCCCGGAGATTCACGACTCCGACGGCTTGTCATTGTGGACGGGTGGTGGCGAGTGGATTTGGCGACCCCTGACAAATCCCGCGCAAAATCACCTGAATTCCTATTTCGATGAAAATCCTCGCGGCTTCGGATTGCTGCAGCGAGACCGCGTTTGGGACCACTACCAGGATGATGGCGTGTACTACGATCGGCGGCCCAGCTTGTGGGTCGAACCCAAATCCGCCAACCATGGCGGCTGGGGCAAGGGCTCCGTGCAGCTGTTCGAGATCCCGACGGCCGATGAAACTTCCGACAACATCGTGGCGTTTTGGAATCCGGCCGAGAAAACCAAGGCCGGGCAGGAGCTGCTGTTCAGCTATCGCCTGTACTGGGGTACGCGCATGCCGTACTCATCGCCACTGGCGCAGACCATCGCCACGCGCACCGGCATTGGCGGCACCGTCGGTCAAAAGCGCCAATATTATTCCTGGCACTTCGCGGTCGACTTTTCGGGCGGCGAACTCGGCGCACTCGCCCGGGATGCCAATGTCGAGGCGGTGATCACCACCTCTCGCGGCAGCACCGAGCACGTGACCGCGCACTATGTCGAGGAGTTCAAAGGCTATCGCGCGTTGTTCGACATCAAGCCGCCGGACGACAGCAATGAGGCCATCGACCTGCGCCTGTACTTGCGCATTGACGGCAGGCCGTTGACGGAAACCTGGAACTATCAGTGGACGCCGCCGCCTGTGAAGGATCGCAAAGCGGCGCTCTGATGAGCCGCCAACCGCTCGCGATCTGCCCGACGATGATCTGCCCGACGGTTATTTGTTGCCGGGTTTGGGAAACCGAATCAACCGCAGCTTCTGGGTATCGCCGGCCGCTCTGCGCAGCTCGCTCTCTCGGCGCAAATGCGGCAGCGCCTGCTTCGGATTCAGGATGACCCAGCGCCACTCGTTGAGTTGATGCTTGAGCAGCGGCAATAACGCCGGTTCGGAATCTGATTCGGAATTCTCGCGAGGCAGCAGCGTCGAGCAGTACAGCTCGAAATATTCGGTGAACAGGTTTTCATACTGCACCATCGGATCCAAGAATGCCGGGTCGTGGACCAATTCGGTGCCAAGATGGCTGGCGCACAAAAAGCTGGCCGCCTTGCGCACATAGACCGTGTGCTCGGCGACGACGGCGTGCTCATACATCAGCGTCTGATGAAAGTGCGCGATGATCGCGGTGCGCGCAATGCCGCGCACGTTGTGCTTCTTCAGATATTCGAACAGCGCCTTGCCGTGAATCAGCCGCAGAGCCGCGTGCCGCAGCGCCACCGCTTGATTGCGCAGCGCCACGAAATCCGCCACTTGCCGCATCAATCCCGAATGCTCCATTTCCCACGCATGCCAAGCGGCGGGATAGGCGAGAACGCGCTGCGCCACGAGGTGCTCATATGCATCCGTGCTGCGCAACGCACCCTCGATCCGATTCGTGGATTCGCGCATTAGCTTTGCGTGACTGAACGCGCTGCGTTGCACCAGTACCTTCCCCTAGCGATGCCGACGGCATGACTGTGTTTTATTGAACAATAAGCTTAGGCGCACACGCACGCAATGCGTAACAGTCGCCAGGACGCGACGAACGCGCGCCGCGTTGTAGGACAACTCAAATATCTGCGCTTATCGCAGTGCAGAAGACCGCGCTGTTGGACGGATTGAGCTGTAAGACAGACATTTATGCGAGCACCGGCGGCGCGAGATGGATTTGATTGCGCCCGGAACGTTTTGCGACGTACACGGCGGCATCGGCTTGCGCGAGCAGCGGCTCGCCCCAGATGCCGAGCATGTCGCTGGTGGCGATGCCGATGCTGCAGGTCACCCTGATGGGCTCGCCGAAGCCTGCCACCCGGACGTCGGCCACGCGCTCCAGGATGCGCTGGGCGATGGGCGTCGCGGCGGCGGCGTCGGCGCTGCTCAAAATCACGACGAATTCCTCGCCGCCGTAGCGCCCGATGACGTCCGACTGACGCAGTTCCGAGTGGATGGGATCGATGATGGCGCGCAGACAGGCGTCTCCGGCCTGGTGTCCGAAGGTGTCATTGATCTGCTTGAAGTGATCGAGGTCGATGAACAGCAGCGCAATCGGCAGACCGCGCGCCTTGGCGCGCGCGCACGCGGCATCGAGCCGTTCGATCAACGAACGCCGATTCAACACGCCGGTCAAAGAATCGGTCTGTGCGCGGCGCTCCGCCTCGGACAGCGCCACACGCTGCGCGCGCAGGCGGTCCGCGACACCCAGCGCGACCAGAATCGACGCCGCCACCATCGACAAGGGCAGGCCGTAGTAATACAAAATATCCGAGTCGGCGGACGACACCAGCAGGCGCACTGCTGCGGTGATGGTGAAGCCTTCGAGCAGGCACCAGGCGATCAGGAACCAACCCGCCGCGCGGTTGCCTCGGCGCCAGGCAAGAAAGCACACGATCACGGTGAATATCGGCGTGACGACGAACATGATGTTGCCGAGCACATTGACGACATTCAAAAGTCCCACGAACTCGGCAAGATTCGCCGCGCTGATGACGACGAACGCCACGGCGAACCAGCCGAAAATCTTGTAGACGCGCGGCGAGAAACGCTTCAGGTCGGCAATTTCGCGCGTGAACAGACACGCAACCGCCCCGCTCAAGGCCACGGGCACATTCCAGGCGAAGGCGCCGAGGTTGACGGCATAAGACAGCACCGGCCAATCGAATCCCTGTCCCGAGATGAAAGCCACATACAACGCCTCCAACGAGAACATCGTCGCGTACAAGATGAACAGCGGATCCTTGAGCACGAACCAGATGAGCAGCGCGGCGAGCGACACGGCCATGAGCGCGCCAAAGGTCAGCGCGATCATGCGTGCGCGTTCGGTACCCAGGGCGAGCGTGCGTTCCAGCGAACCCAACGACACCGTCAAGTACTGACGCGCAGTGCTGTCGGAAGTGAGATGGGCGTACACTGGCTGCGCCGCGGCCACGCCTTCCGGCAAGGCGAACAGGTTGTCGCGGCCGCCGAGAAACGCCGGCAGTTGCGTGATGCGCGGCAGCGGCACCGCGGAACCGTTTCTGAACGCGACCATCTCGGCGTGCAGACCGTGCGTCGTGTTCAAGATGACGACCGGCTGTCCCTCGACCGCCGGTGGATCCTGCGGACTGATTTTCAGCCAATAGTCGCGCCAGTAATTGTGACCCGGAGCTTTCGAGAAGGGCTGAAATTCCTCATCGAGCGAACCGCTTGCCACCGCCTCCACCGTCGGCGGCACAGCCGCGGGGGCAAGGGCTCTTAACTTGATAACCGTGCCGGCCGCGACGCTTTGGGCGGGGGCCGGACTTGCGAACCAGATCAGTAAACCGGCGGCGAGGAGAGCACGCACGGGATAGGGGCGATCAATACTGCCGCGACAAGAGCCAATGGGCCAAGGAGCGGAGCGCTTCTGCTCGTTCGCCAAATGGCACGAGCGAGTGGATGGCTTGATTGTGCAAAAGCCTGACTCGCTGCTGGGATGCGGGAATGCCGATGACCGCGGGATGCGTCGGCTTGGCGCGCTCGCTGTCGGCGCCCGTGGCCTTGCCCAGCATCGATGCGTCGCCCGTGACGTCGAGCAAATCATCTTGTATTTGGAATGCGAGGCCGACGGCATTCGCAAATCGCGACAGCGCGCCATAGAGACCCGGATCCAGCGGCGGCGCACACTCCGCCGCCATCAGTACGCTCGCGCGGATGACCGCGCCGGTCTTGCGAGCATGCATGTCTTCCACCTGGCTGATGTCGAGGCGCCTGCCCTGCACCGCGAGGTCGATCGCCTGGCCGCCGGCCATTCCCAGCGTGCCGCTGGCTTGCGCCAGCATGTCGATCAAACGCAGACGGATGGCGGGAGATGCAGGCAGCTTCGGATCGCTTGCCAGCAGCTGAAACGCCAGCGGCTGCAGCGCATCTCCCACCAGAAGCGCCGTGGCTTCGTCGTAAGCCTTGTGGCAGGTCGGCCGGCCGCGCCGCAGATCGTCATTGTCCATGGCCGGCAGGTCGTCGTGGACGAGCGAGTACACATGCACCAGTTCGATGGCGCAGGCGGCGGCCTCGACGTCATCCTCTGAGAGTCCCACCGCGCGCGCGGTGGCGAATACCAGCGCGGGCCGTATGCGCTTGCCGCCGCCGAGAACGCTGTAGCGCATGGCCTCATGCAAACGCGCAGGCACCGCATCGCTTGGCGGCAGCCGCGCCGCCAGTGCGGTTTCCATTCGGAGGCGCCAAGTTTCGAGCTGGTTGCCGAAATCGTCTACCTCCTCCTTCAGGATGCGACGATCAGCTGAGTCGTTCACGGCCCTCGGCTCACGCGCTTGATATCGCTCACCGGGATCGCGGTAACGGCCGCATAGCGCGCACCGCCATCGGTGTATTCGAACGGCAGTTCGGGGGCCATCGGACCCGCCACGCGCGGGCCGCGCAACGAGGTCAAGAGCGCCTTGACTGGATTGCTGAAGGCGTCATTGACGGCGGTTCCCTCGAATCCGCAGTGCGCCATGCAGTTGTCGCAGCGCGGATTCTTGCCGACGCCGTACTTCTCCCACTCGGTGTCCTCGATGAGCGCCTTGTAGGTCGGCGCATAGCCCTCGTCGGACAACAGGTAGCAGGGTTTCTGCCAACCGAAAACGTTGTAAGTTGGATTGCTCCAGGGCGTGCATTGATAAGTCTGATTGCCGGCCAGGAAATCCAGGAACAGGGCGGAATGATTGAATGACCATGCGGGTTTTCCCGCGGGCCGCCGGCTGCGGCTGAATATATTGCGGAACAGCTGCTTGCTGGCATTGCGTCCGAGGAACACATCCTGCCGCGGGGCGTGGTGATAGCTGTAGCCCGGCGAGACCGTGATGCCTTCGACGCCCAACTCCATGGCGGTGTCGAAAAATTCCGCGACGTCGTCCGGATCCTCGCCGTTGAACAAGGTGCAATTGACGGTCACACGAAATCCCTTGCCGCGGGCCAATTTGATGGCCGCGACCGCCTTCTCGAACACCCCCTCCTGGCACACCGACTCATCGTGACGCTCTTTGTTGCCGTCCAAGTGGATCGAAAACGTCAAATAGGTCGAGGGCGTGTACTCGTCGATGTGCTTCGACAAGAGAATGGCATTCGTGCACAGGTACACGAACTTCTGCCGCGCCACGATGCCGGCGACGATTTGCGGCATTTCCTTATGAATCAGCGGCTCACCGCCGGGTATCGAGACGATCGGGGCGCCGCATTCATCGACCGCACGCAACGCGTCTTCCAGGCCCACCCGTTTCTGCAGGATCTCCTTCGGATAGTCGATCTTGCCGCAACCGGAACAGGCCAGATTGCACTGGAACAGGGGTTCCAGCATCAAAACCAGCGGATAGCGCTTGTCGCCGCGCAATTTTCGCCCGGCAATGTAGCGGGCGACCTTGTACATCTGCAGAAGTGGGATAGCCATAGCCTTGCTATATTACCAGCACCGCCTGCCGGTGGTCGCGCCAGATTCTGGCCCATTCCAGCATGAACCAGGGGGTAAACGTTCGGCCGCCCTCGGCGGCAATCCGCCTCTGCAGCGCCTCGGGGCTGATCCAGCGCCAATTGAGAATTTCCTCGGAATTTGCCCTAATCGGTTCGCGGCAACGTCCTACAAACACCGAGCAAAGCTCATTCTCGGCCCCGGTTGCATCGAATTGCGCCTGATATTGAAATTTGAACAGGAATTGCAGCGGACAGCGAATCCCCAATTCCTCGTACAAGCGCCGCTGCGTCGCCGTCTCCATGGACTCATCTCCGCGCGGATGGCTGCAGCAACTATTTGACCAATACATCGGCCAAAGGCGCTTCCCGGCGGCGCGCTGCTGGATGAGCAGATCACCGCGCTCATTGAAGATCAGCAAGGAAAACGCGCGGTGCAAAACGCCTTGCCCCTCATGACATAACGTTTTGCTCAAAAATCCCAGGCTGCGATCCGCTTCGTCGACCAGGATCAGTGCGTCCGAATCCGACACCATGCTGTTCATGCGGGAATGATAACGGCTCTCAAAGGAGACGGCAGCCCCGCGCTACTCGAGCAACCCATTGTCGCGAAACCATCGAATGGCATCTTCGAATGCCTGCACTGCGGGACGGGCGGTATATCCCAAGTCACGCGCCGCCTTGGCGCTGGAAAAATACATGCGCTTGCGCGACATGCGCACACCCTCCAAGGTGATGCGGCCGGTGCGCCCGGAGAGCTTTGCAATCCCTTCAGCGAGGTAAGCGATGGGAAGGACCACGCCGTAAGGCAGGCGCAGGCGCGGCGGTGCACGCCCCACCAATGCGGCGATCGTGCCAAGTATTTCACGCAGGCTCATGTCCTGTCCGCCCAAAATATAGCGCTCTCCTGCCTTGCCGCGCTCATACGCCAGCAGGTGCCCATTCGCGACGTCGTCGACGTGAACGATATTCAAACCCGTATCCACGTAGGCCGGCATCCGGCCGGCCGCGGCGTCGAGCACCAGTTGGCCGGTGGGCGTCGGTTTCACGTCACCGGCGCCCACCGGCGTCGAAGGACTGACAATGACCACGGACATTCCCGCGCGCGCCGCCTCGCGGGCAACCTCTTCTGCCAGGTATTTCGAACGCTTGTAGTGGCCGATCATATTCTCGAGCGAATTCGGACTTTGCTCATCGCCCGGCGTGCCGTCGGCCGGAATCCCGATGGTCGCGACACTGCTGGTGTAAACAGCGCGCCGCACGCCCGCGCGGCGCGCCGCATCGAGAACGTTGCGGGTGCCTTCGACATTGGCTCGATACAGCTGCGAAGGGTCGCGCGCACCCAGTCGATAGTCCGCGGCAACATGGAACAGTACTTCGCAGCCTTCGATAGCCCGCTGCAGCGAATCCACATCGTTGAGGTTGCCCTCGCACACCTCGACATCGAGTCCCCGCAGATTGCGGCGGTCCGATCCCTTGCGCGCCAGCGCACGCACTTGCCATTGCCCATCGAGCAGCGCTCTGGCAACCGCCGCACCGACAAACCCGGTCGCTCCCGTCACCAGCGCCCTCATGCGAGGTGTACGCCTATCGCGCGCAGCGAGCGCATCGCGATTCGATAGCGCTGTGCCAGCCGGAACAAGGCGGCAATTTCGCCGGGCGCTAAGACCATCCCGGCGAGCAGCCGGCCGAATTGCACGCGGCCGGCACGGCTTGCGGCGACGACCGCGCGCGGCAACTTGTCCGCCGCGGTATCGACGATCACTCGCGCGGCAATGAAGGGTAGATTGTGTTGGGCGGCAACTTCCGCGACCGCCGCGCTTTCCATATCTACCGCCGCCGCGCCGGTACGGTGAAATGCGGCGGCCTTTTCCGCGGGTGTGTCGATCGCGTACGCACTGGTCAGCAGATTGCCCTCGGTCACGGCGCGCAGCGGACTGACGGCGGCGGCAACGCGTTCACGCCAACTTCGGCACGCTGCGTAGTGTTTGCCCTCCGGGGAAATCACTTCGCCGGGCAGCACGACGCTGCCGGGCCTTAGCGCTGGATCCAGCCCTCCCGCCATCCCGAAGGTGATCAGCGCCGAGACGCCGGCCTCGACCAGGGATCGTGCCGCCGCCTCGGCTGCGGCTCGGCCGATGCCGCTCACCGCCAACAGGGATCCGCCGCCCAGCAATGCGAGTTCGCTCAAGGGGATGGTGCCGCCACGCGGCAGGGAGGGCCCCAACGCACGTGCCTCCGAGGCGAGCGCGGCGACCACGCCCACTGCGCTTAAGGATGGGTTCCGGGCCTCAATGAGGGGTTCCGCGGCGCGTCAGGTTGCGGTAAGCCGCAAGCGCCCATAACGGGAAGTAGGCCGAATAGCCGTGATAGCGCAGATAAAAAACGCGCGGAAATCCCGGCGCCGTGTAGCTGGGATGAGTCCACAGATCATCCGCCTGCCGCGTATGCAACAGATATTCAGCCCCGCGCCGGGCTGCATCGGATCCCGCCTCTCCTGCCGACAGCAGACCCAGCAGCGCCCAGGCAGTCTGGTAAGGCGTGCTGCCAAAGGTTTCCGCGGGCCGTTGTTGCAGAGCATAGCTGTCGTTGCTCTCACCCCAGCCGCCGTCGGCATTTTGTGTTTGCTTGAGCCACGCGACGGCACGCGCCACCATGGGATCGTCGGGTCCGATGTGCGCCTGCGCCAGCGACATGAGCACCGACCATGTGCCGTAGATGTAGTTCGTGCCCCAGCGGCCGAACCAGGAACCGTTGTCTTCTTGCTGCTCGCGCAGGTAGTCGATCGCCCGATCCAGCGCCGTCTTGTCCTGCGGCCGCCCAATGCGCGCGAGCACCGTCACGACCCGCGCGGTCACATCGCTGGTGGGAGGGTCCAACAGCGCGCCGTGATCGGCAAAGGGAATCTTGTTCAAGTAGTAGCAGGTGTTGTCCGCATCGAACGCTGCAAAACCGCCGTCGCGGCTCTGCATCCCCACCAGCCAATCGAGTGCGCGGCGCACGCTCTCGGCATATCGGGACGAATCGCGCGCCTGGTGCATGGCCCAGGCAACTACCGCGGTATCGTCAAGATCGGGATAGAAGTCATTGGCGAATTGAAATGCCCAACCGCCGCCCGGAAGATTAGGCCGCCGCACGCGCCAGTCGCCCGGCTCGTCTAGCAGCTGCTTCGATTTAAGCCAGTCGAGCGCCCGGGTCGACGCATCCCTGGCCGCTCCGTCGCCGGCCTCCTGCATCGCAAGCGTCGCCAACGCGGTGTCCCAGATCGGCGAGACGCACGGCTGACAGTAGGCGCTCGTCGGACCCACCACCAGCAGCTTCTGCAGGGCGCGCTTCGCGGTGATGCGCCGCGGATCGTCTGCCGGATAGCCCAGGATCACCATGGCTTCCAGCGCGTTGACCATGGCGGGGAAAATGGCGCCCAGTCCATCCTCGCCGTTCAACCGATCGACAAACCACTTCTCGGCCCTGCGAGTCGCCAGCTCACGCATGCTCGCGGGAACCAAGGGATCAATCAGGCGGCCGATGTGATCGAAAAGCAGGAATGCTTTCGCGAGCAAACCCGCACGCCGGAAATAGTGCCGCTCTTTCTCCGGCGCCGTGGTGAACAATTCGCGGATGCCGATCTTGCGCGGATTCTTCGCGATCGGTTTGCGCGTGCAGAGGATGAACAACGGCACCATCACCGTGCGCGACCAGTACGACACTTTGTCGATATGAAACGGAAACCATTTCGGCAGCAGCATGATTTCCACGGGAATATAGGGCACGCCGCGCCACGGCAGCTCGCCGAACAGCGCCAGCGCAATTCGAGTGAATACATTGGCCCGAGCGGCGCCGCCCCGCTCCAAAATGGCGGCGCGGGCTCTCGCCATGTGCGGCGCCCGCACATCATCGCCCGCGAGCTTCAAGGCGTAGTACGCCTTGACGGTGCAGCTCAAATCCAATTCGCCGTTGTGATACAGCGGCCAGCCGCCGTGCTCGGCCTGTCGCGCCCGCAGGTGATTGGCTATCTTGATCTCGAGCCCCGAGTCGATCTCGCCGAGGAAGTGCATCATCATGATGTACTCCGCCGGAATCGTGCAGTCCGCCTCGAGCTCGTAGAGCCAGTAGCCGTCCTCGTGCTGCCGCGCAATGAGCGCATCGCGGGCTTCGGCGATCGCGCGATCCAGCGGCGAGGAATCCGCGATCTTCTTGAGCGTGTGCGCGACAATGTCGCTGCGCGCGTCCGGCAGCTCCGCGGGAAACGGAGTGGGTTTAGGGGCGGTTCGATTCACGTCCCTGAACTCCCATACCGCCGCAGCGTGGGCTCTTGTTCGCTGTCGGCTTCGCTGTCATGCAGCGCCGGCGCGGGCCTGGGCCATCGTATTTCCGGAAGCTTCGTCAGCGGCAAGCCGCGCGTCGCCGCAGCGAACAGGCGCCGCAACATCCAATCGTTGCCGATGAAGGTGTTGGTCATGAGCATGGTCATGCTGACGGCCGTTCTCGTGACCTTGACCTGCGCGCCGGCGGTATAGCCGGGATTGTGCGCAATTTTTCGCAAAGTGAGAGCGGCGAGACCAATGGCCCACAGGCAGAAGCGGCGAATGCCCCGCTCCCTGCCCGGAATTAATAATGTGTAATCCAAGGCGTTGCGCAGGTGCGCATGCGCAACGGCCACCAGGTCGAGCATCCCCGCCGTGAAGCGTGGATCGTCGGCGTCGCTGGATACTTGCCCAAGCTCGACGCCATGCCGGGAAAAAACATCCTGCGGCAGCCAACAGGCGCCGCGGCTGCGGTCTTCCCAGAAATCCTTGAGGATATTCGTCATCTGCAGCCCTTGAGCGAAGGAGGCGGAAAGAGCGCTCAAGCTGGTGCGGTGGCGCGCGATATTGGCCGAATAGTCGCAGAACAGGTCCGTGAGCATCTCACCCACGACACCGGCTACGTAGTAGCAATAATCGTCCAAATCGCTCGACCGGGCCAGTCCCTTGAGACTGGCATTGAATTGGAAGCGTGGCATGCCATAGCACATGAGCTCGACGCAGCGCTGGATGGCAGCATGCTGGGCCGGCCCAAGGTTGGCGGTCACCCGCACCACCCGGTCCATGTTGCTCACCAGATCACGCTCGGTCGGCAGGGTGCGGTCCGACAGCCGGTGCTCCAAATCGCGCGCCAGGGCGGCCGGTTCGCCATTTCCGGCGACGACGGCGCTGAAGCGCTGCAAAAATGCCAAGGTCTCAGGCGCCGACAGGGCCGGTTCGTCTTCGATGGTATCGGCGATTCGGCACAGCAGATACGCGCTGGTGACCGGAATGCTCAGCGCAGGCGGCAGTTGCGGAATGGTCAGCGCAAAAGTGCGCGAAACATGCGGCAGTATCTGATCCTGATAAACCTCGTCTGAACTCACGGAATCCATGCTGCCAGTATCTCGGAAACCCGCAAAAATAGCATCATGTCAGCCAGTTAGCCTTGGAGCAAATCCGCAACACACCTAATAGTCCATTGCCACTACCAGGGTCGCGCAGTATAAACTGGAGCGATATGGACGTTCCGACCGCAAGCTATCCCCTGCTCGATACCATTGCATCTCCGGCGGATCTGCGCAGGCTGCCGGCCGCGAAATTGACCGATCTGGCGCAGGAATTGCGTCAATTTCTGATTCACAGCGTGGCGACCCGCGGCGGCCATTTTGCCGCCGGGTTGGGCACGGTCGAGCTGACGATTGCCCTACATTACGTATTTAACACGCCGGACGACCGGCTGGTTTGGGATGTGGGACATCAAGCCTATCCGCACAAGGTGCTGACCGGGCGCCGCGAGAAACTCCATACCATCAAGCAGGACGCAGGACTGGCCCCCTTTCCGACCCGTAGCGAGAGCGAATACGACACGTTCGGCGTGGGCCACTCCAGCACCTCGATCAGCGCCGCCTTGGGGATGGCCGTGGCGGCCGCGCAACGCGGTGAAAACCGCAAAGTCGTCGCCATCATCGGCGATGGCGCACTGACCGCGGGCATGGCATTCGAAGCGTTGAATCATGCCGGCTCGTTGCCGGCGGATCTTTTGGTCGTGCTCAACGACAACGATATGTCAATCTCGGAGAACGTCGGCGCCCTGTCGAATTATCTGGCGCGAGCCTTGTCGGGCCGGATGTACTCGCACCTGCGCGAAAGCGGCAAGAAGGTCCTGCGGCAGATGCCGACCGTGTGGGAACTAGCACGGCGTTCCGAAGAACATTTGAAGGGCATGGTGCTCCCCGGAACCCTGTTCGAGGAAATGGGGTTCAACTACGTCGGCCCCATCGATGGCCACGATGTGAAGGCGCTCGTGAATACCTTGCGCAATGTGCAAAAACTGCGCGGCCCGCAGTTCCTGCACGTCGTGACGCGCAAGGGCAAAGGCTATGCGCCCGCGGAGGCAGACCCGATCAAGTGGCACGGGCCCGGCCCCTTCGATCCCGCCAGCGGCCAGATATTCAAGGAAACGAGCAGCGGGCCTACCTATTCGCAGATTTTCGGCCGGTGGTTGTGCGACATGGCGGAGCGCGACCCGGCGATCGTCGGCATCACGCCCGCGATGCGCGAAGGCTCCGGATTGGTCGAATACTCCAAGCGATTCCCGGAGCGCTACTTCGACGTTGCCATCGCCGAGCAACACGCCGTGACGTTGGCGGCGGGCATGGCCGTGGAAGGTTTAAAACCGATCGTCGCGATCTATTCAACTTTCTTGCAGCGTGCCTACGATCAACTCATCCATGATGTCGCCCTGCAAAATCTGCCCGTCGTGTTTGCAGTCGACCGCGCCGGCCTGGTCGGCAGCGACGGCGCCACGCATCAGGGGAGCTACGATCTGTCGTTCCTGCGCTGCATTCCCAACATGGTGGTGATGGCGCCGGCGGACGAAAACGAATGCCGGCAGATGCTGTACACCGGAACCACCTTGAGTTCGCCGTCGGTGATTCGCTATCCACGCGGCACCGGTCCCGGCGTGCCGCTCGTCGCTGAGATGACCGCGTTGCCCTTGGGCCAAGCGCAGTTGCGCCGCGAGGGGCGCAGCGGCTTGGCGATACTCGCCTTCGGCGCGTTGGTCGACTCGGCGCAGAAGATTGCGGAGCGCTTGGACGCGACAATTGTGAACATGCGCTTCGTGAAGCCGCTGGACGAGAAGATGATCGTGTCGATCGCGGCGCGCCACCGCGCCCTCGTCACCATCGAAGAGAACGCGATCATGGGCGGTGCGGGTGCCGGCGTGAGCGAAGTGCTCGCAGTCGCCGGATTGCAGCTGCCGACGCTGCACATCGGCATTCCGGATCGCTTCATCGAACATGGGACCCGGGACACCTGCCTTGCCAGAGCGGGTCTCGATCTTGCGGGCATCACTGCCAGCGTCGAAAAATGGTGGGCGCAGCAGAGCCAGGCGCGCATCCGCTCAGTGAGCAGCGCTTAAGGGCCTGTACCGTCTAAGTTATTTGGCCAGCTCGCGCTTCGGATAGAACGGATAGCGGCTCACGCCGTCTGAAGGCGCTTGCGGCCGGTACTTGGTGTGGCAGCTCTCGCAAATTTCCTGCAAATGATCCGCGGCCGCGGCCATTTCCTTCTGATTCATGGCTTTCACCGCGCTTCGAATCTGCAGCGAGGCTTTCTCCATGTCGCGAACCCAGCTCTGCCAGTCGCCATTGGCCACCCACTTGGCGTCGTTCTTACCGGTCCCCGCGCGCGAGATCAGTGCCGATGCGGCAACTAAATTGACCGCGTCTTGATCGGCCAACTGCCAGTCTTCCTCGGACAACTTATCGGCGGCCTCAGCGGCCCATATGCCGTCGGCAGGAATCTCCACGGATGCACGCATCACGTCGGCCAGGCTGAGGGGCAGCGCCGCCAGAGCGATGCCCGACAGCAGGCCGGACAGAACCGGTACCAGTACCAAGGATCGCGGAGAGAAGTGCATAAGCGCGATTGTACCTAACGAGCGCCCGCCCGCTCCAACAACGCAGCGACGTCGCGCAAATCCCTGTCCTTTGCCAGCCGTAGCGGCGTCACTCCGGCGTTGTCGGCGGCGTTGGGGTCCGCGCCCCGTGCCAACAACAGGCGCACCACCGCAAGCTGATTTTGAGCGACGGCAAGCAACAGCGGCGTGCGGCCCTGCGTATCGCGCGCATCCACGGCAGCGCCCTGATCCACCAGCAGCGTAGCCTGAGCCAGGTCACCGGCTGCGGCCGCAGACTGCAGATTGATCGGCTCAAGCGCATCGCGTTCGCGCGCAGCGCGGGCGGCACCCGCGGAGAGCGCCCCGCCTTGAGAGGCGCGCGCCGCGCGATCGACGCTTGGGGGGTACCCGGCGATAATATTCTGGGCGGAGTCCTCAGATGGCGCGGTGGGGGCAGGCGGTGCGGCCGGCGCGGGCTTTAAAGCGAGCGGCGCCGCCGCGTAGTTCTGCGCCGGTTGCGCGTTCTTTTTATCCAGCGGCTGCTCCCGCGCCTTCTGCGGCGGCACGGCGTTTTCCTGCAGCGCTGCCGCTTCCTGTGACTCGAATTTGGACTCTTCCGCAGGTGCCGCGGCGGGCACGGTACTATTTTGCGCGGTGGGCAGCCTTTCCAAGTAGCGGGGCGCAATCAGAAGCGCCGCAAGCAAAGCCGCGCCGGCCGTGCCGAAAGCAGTGATTTTCCAGCGTGAATCGTTGGCGGCCGGACGCGAGACATCAAAGGAAGGCGGCGATCCCGTGGGCGCCGGCTGATTGGCCGCGAGCTGCTCAGCCACGCGGCGGCTCTCGGCGAGAATGGCGCTGCGCACCGCATCGCTGGGCGCAGCCGCGTCCGTCTCGCTCGCGCGCCGGTAGCGATCGAGCAATTCTTGATCTTGATTGCTGTCTTTCGATGTCAAGCGTATTCCCACAGCAACTGACGGAGTTTGGCCCTCGCATATCGCAGCCGGCTCTTGACCGTCTCGAAGTTGGATCCGGTCGCTTCAGCAATTTCCTCAACGCTCAATCCGCCTTCTGCCTGCATTAGAAAGGCGGAGCGCTGCTCGGCGGGCAACTGCTCTACGGCGGCTAGCAGTGCCGCGGCCTCATGTTGCGATTGGACCTGCGCCGGCGGTTCGAGTTTCCCGTCGACCGCGAGACGGTCCAGCAGGCTCGAGCCTTCCGGATCCGCATCGTCGCCGGCATCCAGGCTTTGCAGCCGGTGATTGGCGCGAATCATGTCGACCATCCGGTTATGCGCGATGGTGAACAACCATGTCGTGAATTTTGCACTCGGCTGATACTTGGCCGCGCCGCGCACGACTGCAAACCACACCTCCTGCATCAGGTCGTTCGCGCTCGCCTCGTTTCTGACGTTGCGATGCAGGTAGCGAAACACCCGCGACTCGTGCCGTTGATATAAAAATTCGAACGCGGCGGCCTCGCCGCGTCCGAAGCGCAACATCAAATTCTCATCGGTCTCCTGCGACAGGCTCATTCACCCCATTATCAGCCGCCCGGCGGGTCCGGTACATACCTCGGCATGGCTGAATCGGGGAACGGGTTCGGCGCCTGCCACGCGGGGCGCGACGGCACGACGCCCATCGCCACCAGGTTCTCATAGCTGTCGTAGCGAATCTTGATGACTTCATTTGGCGTGCTCGACATGCGGTCGAAGGTGGTGTTCTGCACGTACGAGGATTCGCGCGCGCCGTGTCCGGTGCCGAGTTTTGGCGCCGGTGACGGTGTCGCATAGGGTTTGACCTCTTCTAACTTGGGGGCCGATGGCTGCGCGGCGACGATCCCTTCGCGCGCCGCACTGTCCGCGGCGGCACCGTTGGCGGCCGCACTCTCGGCTCGATTTTGCGCATAGCCACCCAACGGCTCGGAACGTCGATCGAAGGACTCGTAGCGTGGAGCACGCACGGGGCGCTCGAGAAACAGCGCGACGCCGATGACGCCGACGTTGGCTGGGCGACCGGTGCGTGCCGCGTAAGAGCTGCCCGAGGAGGTGAAGTTGAAGGCGGCGATCTCGGCATCGCTCTTGCGCCAGCCCGCGATTTCGTAGTTTTCTCCCGGGCCGAAGACATAGCCGCTCTGACCCCACGCCCCCGTTTCGCCGCTGATCACATTGATGCCGTCCACTGCGGTCACGGCAAGAATGCGCTCGCCGCGGTGGTTTTGAATCATGATCGAATAGCGCGCGCCCGGTCTGCCGGCCACCCAATATTCGCCGCGCGATCGATACATGGGCAGCACGCTGCCCGTGTCGCGGTCAATGATTTGCACTTCCGCCAGCCTGCCGGCGGCATGCACGTCGATGCCCATTCCGATAAGTAACATTCCAAGCCAGGCGCCTTTCATATCGACCTCCGGTGTTGTCTGTCCCACCTGAATCGTTGCGGGCGCGGAAAAGGGGTTAATATTCCGCGCCGAGATTCGCCTGGAGTTGGGGATGCCCGTCAGTTTTACATCACATAACATCCGTTTGGACGATGGCAGCTACACCAAGCCCGATGCCGGCTACTCGATGGACGTGCATCCCTGGTTTCTCGCGGCAAAGCGCATTCTGGACGCGACATTTCCCGGCGAAAAACGGCATTTGCGGATTGCCGACCTGGGCTGCCTCGAGGGTGGATACACGGTCGAATTCGCGCGCCTTGGCCTGCAGGCTCTGGGGCTCGATGTGCGCGAATTGAACATCGAGGCGTGCCGCTACGTGCAGTCGCGGGTGAATTTGCCCAATCTGGAATTCGTGCGCGATGATGTGTGGAATATCGCGGCACACGGCACCTTCGATGCGGTGTTCTGCTGCGGACTTTTTTATCATCTGGACAAGCCGCGCGAATTTCTCAATTTGCTGTCGCAAGTGACAAAACGCTTGTTGATCCTGCAAACGCATTTCTCGCAAGCCGCGGATTCGCCGAGTTTCATCCAACCGCGGCGATTTCGGCGGGCTCTGGCCAAGGTGCTGCCTCTCAAGAACACCGGAACCACGACCCACAAGCTGTCCTTTATGACCCGCAACGAGGGATTGCCGGGCCGCTGGCTGCCGGAGTTTCGCAGCAAGCGCGCTTTTCTCGATCGCGCAAATCGCCGCTGGGCGTCCTGGAACAACAAACAGTCGTTTTGGATACAACGGGAGTACCTCCTGCAAGCCATGCGCGACGCGGGATTCGACCTGGTGCTCGAGCAATTCGACAGCCTCGGGCCGAACATCGCGTTCGAGATGACCGAGGGCAGCTATCGGACCTCGAGCCGCAGCACATTCATCGGCATCAAGACGGCCTACGCGCAGGAAGCGTCCGCGCCCGACGTGTCGCCGGGATTGCGCCAGGCTTGATACTTTGTCTTTCACACCGGGATCACAAAACATGAGTTCTAGAAAAATCCAAATGTTGTTTGCCGCGTTTGCCTCGACGGCTTTTCTCTTGAGCGGCGCGGCAATCAGGGCGGACCAGGTGCCGCCGCCCGCGGCCCCGGCCGGCGGCGATATTCCGGCGAATTTCAAAATCGACTCGGAAGCGGACGATTACATCAAGCGCGACCTCATGATTGCGATGCGCGACGGCGTGAAGCTGCATACGGTCATCATCATTCCCAAAGGCGCGGCGCACGCCCCCATGATCCTGGACCGGACTCCCTACAACGCCGGCAAATTCACCTCGAGTGCGGAGAGTCCGCGGCGCTCGTTGGTTTTGCCCTTGAGCTACGGTGAACTCGCGGATGCCGGCTACATCATCGTGGTGCAGGACGTGCGCGGAAAATATAAATCCGAGGGCGACTATGTGATGAACCGGCCGCTGTCGGGCGATCTGAATCACACGCCCGTGGATCATTCGACCGACGCCTACGACACCATCGACTGGCTGGTGAAGAATGTGCCGGAATCCAATGGCAAGGTTGGAACCATGGGGACGAGCTACGACGGCTTTACGGTGCTGATGAGTCTGGTCAATCCGCATCCGGCGTTAAAAGCCGCTGCGCCGTTCAACCCGATGGTCGACACCTGGATGGGCGACGACTGGTTCCACAACGGCGCCCTGCGGCAAACCTACGCCGATTACATTTTCGAACAAACAGCGGAAAAGTCGTCGGAAAACAAATGGATTGCGCCCCGCTACGACGCCTACGGCACGTGGCTGGCGATCGGTTCCGCGGGCACGCTCGGCAAGGCGCTGGGCATGGATCAGCTGCCGTTCTGGCAGCGCCTGACCGCGCACCCTGCCTACGATCGCTATTGGAGCGAACAGGCGGTGGACAAAATCCTGGCTGCGCACCCGTTGACCGTGCCGACGCTGTATGTGCACAGCCAGTGGGACCAGGAAGATATTTACGGCGCGATGGCGGCCTTTGCCGCGACCCGTTCGCAACCCGGACCCAGCCACGACAACTCTCATCTGGTCATCGGGCCATGGCGGCACGGCGGCGGCAACGGCGACGGATCCTCCTTGGGCGCCATCAAATTTGACGGCGACACCGGTCACTGGTTTCGACTGAACGTGCTGCTGCCATTTTTTGATTCGCATCTGAAGGACGATGCGCCGAAGGCGGATATCGCGACCGTCACCGCGTTCGAGACGGGCGCAAACGTATGGCGCAGATACGATCAGTGGCCTCAGTCTTGCGCGAGCGGCTGTCCTTTCAAGTCAGCGCCGCTGTACCTAACCACCGGCGCCAAGCTGTCCTTCGACAAACAGCCCGCCGGCACCGCGGCTTTCGATGAGTATGTCTCCGATCCCGCGAAGCCGGTGACATATCGCCCGCGCCCCATCCGGCCGACCTATGCGTCGGATTCGACCTGGAGACGCTGGTTGGTGGATGATCAGCGTTTCGCCTCGGATCGCACCGACGTGCTGACTTATACCTCGGATGTATTGACGGCTCCGCTGCGCATCGCGGGGCAACCCGTGGCGCATCTGTATGCCTCCACCAGCGGCACCGACAGCGACTGGGTGGTGAAGTTGATCGATGTCTATCCGGACGAGGTGCCGGGCAACGTGGAGATGGGAAGCTATCAGCTGCCGGTTGCGATGGACATTCTGCGCGGCCGCTACCGCGATGAACCGGCGAACCCGTCGGCGATTCCCTCCGGCAAGGTCGTCGGCTACACTTTGAAGCTGCCGAACGCGGATCATGTTTTCTTGCCGGGCCATCGAATCATGGTGCAAGTACAGTCAAGCTGGTTTCCCCTGTATGACCGCAACCCGCAGTCCTTCGTACCGAACATTTTCTTCGCCAAGCCCGCGGACTATGTGAAGGCGACGCAGCGCGTGTTTCACAAACCGGACGCCGCCAGCTACATCGATCTGCCGGTTGCGAAATAAACGCCAATGACGCTCGCGAATCTGTTGGTGTTCGCCCTGGCGCTCTGCGTCGCCGCCGGTTCGCCCGGCCCGAGTATCGCTGCACTGGTTGCGCGGGTGCTCACCAACGGCCTGCGCGACGTGCTGCCCTTCCTGGCGGCGATGTGGCTGGGCGAAGCGCTCTGGCTGAGCTGTGCCGTGACGGGGCTGGCCGTGGTGGCACGCACACTGGGCGTCGTGTTCCTGGCGATCAAATTGATTGGCGTCGCTTACCTGCTCTATCTCGCGTGGAAAATGTGGTTTGCGCCGACCGAGGTGTCCAAGAGCGAGCTGCCCTCGGCTCAGTCGCCGTGGCGGATGTTTGGCGCCGGACTCACGGTCACGCTGGGGAATCCAAAGATCATGGTGTTTTACCTGGCGCTTTTGCCGACCATCGTGGATCTTGACAGCGTCCGCGGCACCGCGTGGCTGGAACTGACCGGCGTCACGCTCTTGGTGCTCATAACCGTTGATCTCGCGTGGGCGCTGCTGGCGGTACGCGCGCGCCGCATGCTCACGAGCCGCAAGGCGGTGAAGATCGCCAACCGCGCCAGTGCGACGATGATGGCGGGCGCGGCGGCGGTGATCGCCGCGCACTAAGCTTCAAGGCATCGCTTAAAATTTAGCCGAAAACGCGACGAACAGCTGACGGCCGAACATGTCGTAGATGCTGTATGTATTCGCTGCGCCGCCCGCGACGATGCCCGAGTCGATCACCGGCGGATCCTTGTCCAGGATGTTATTGGCGCCGGCACGGATCTGCAGCGTTTTATTGACGTTCCACGTGGCCTCGAGATCGACGTAGCTATACGACGGGATGGTCGCATTGTAGAAATCATAGCCGCCGAATGTGGCGAAATTCAGCGTCGGATCGTTGCTGTTGTTGTCCTGCGAAACCGAACCAATGTACCGCCACGTCAACGACGCCGACACGTCCCAAGGCGTGTCCCAAGTGGTGCGAAACAAGTGGTGCCAGCGCGGATTGATCGTCTGACAGGTGGCGCCGAACAAGCCGGCGCAATCGTAGGTATGCGCTCCCGGCAAGGGCGTGGTCTCGTTGTGCAGCAGGTATGCGCCATTCAACGCGAATGACACGTCGCCGAAGCCCGGCGGCAGGTCGAGCTTGTAGTTCAGCTGCACGTCAACGCCGCTGTTGATCGCCGTGCCCAGGTTGAAGTTTTTTTGTATTACAAACCCTCCGGAAGCGATGCTGTTGCCGGTCAAGCTTCCAGTGCTGGGAGAGCGCACGATCTGGCTGCAGAAGGTTGGATCACCCGTGTTGGCGCAATTGGACAGGATGACCAGGTACGGGATCACGCCGATCTCGTCCTTCACTTGAATATGGAAGTAGTCGATGCTCCCGGTGAGATGCGCAATTTGGCTGGGCGCGAAATTCAAGCCAATGGTGTATGTGTCCGCCTGTTCGGGCTTCAGGGCCGGATTACCGCTTGTCTCCTGCGACAGCTGCTGGGCCGTGCCCTGCGGGATGGAACCGCTGCTGTACTGAGCGGCCGTCGCGCCCGTGCGCTGGCATTGAAGCAGCGTGAATGTGATCGGCGGAGCGCAAGGATCCGGGACCACCGTGGTCAGCCCGACGATCGGCGGCGTGAACAGCTCGGCGACGCTCGGTGCGCGGATCGCCCGGTCATAGGATGCGCGAAAGCGGTAGTCTGCGATCGGCGCGTACTGAACCTCGAACTTATACGTATTGGTTCCGCCCGCGGTCGAGTAATTCGAATGACGGTATCCGGTATCGAACAACAATTCCTTGGCGCCCGCCTTGTCCTGCACGAGCGGCGCGCGCAACTCGACGAATTCCTCCGCGACCGACAGGCCGGCGTCAATCGGCGCCACCGCGCTGCCAAAACCCGACAGGAGCTGGCTTTCCTCGGCGGCGTCCGGCTGCAGGACCTCGTGGTCGTTGCGATGCTCGAATCCGACGTTCACACCGACGCCCTCGGTGGCGAGCGGCGAGGTGATGCCGTACTCGCCCAGCTTGCCGGTCACATCCGCATGCAGCGTGCGCAAGGTCGCGGATCCTTTCGCGGTTCCCAGCAGATACAGATAATTCAGTGAAGCCTGGGTGACGCCGCCATCCGCGAATACGTTGTAGGGAACGCAGCCGCGATTTGCGTTGTTGATGCAAGTCGGATTCGCGGCGGTCCCGGTCGCCAGCAGGGCATTGGTGATGCTGTCGTAGCTCAAATACTTTTCGTTGGAGTCGGAAAACGAGGTGTAGAAGTACTGTCCGTACAGGTCATAGCTCCAGGCGTCCGCGAAGGTACCCTTGGTGCCGAACACCGCGCGATAGTTGGTGTGCTCGAAGTCGATGAAGCGATTGCCGCCCTCGACATTGCGGCGGCCGATTCTCACTTGCGCGGTGGATGATCCAGGATTTGCCGTATCCGCCGCAATCTGTGCCGGCGAGCACAAAATACCCTGCTGCTGCGCGCTGAGGAGTGGGTTGCTGCAATTGACGTAGTAGTCGCCCGCGCCCGTCGGATCCAAGGGATTACTGTCCTTGAACAACGCTGCCGGCGCCACTTGCTGGTGCGTCTTGTCGTCCATGAAAAAGAGTTCGGTATACGGCTGGAACCAATCTGTGATCTCCTCATGCGCCATGAACGCGGCGTTGTAGCGATCATCCTCGCGCGTCATATAGATGAACGGCTGCGAGTTGTAAGCCGCGGGCGGCGTCGTAGCGATGGATCCGAGGGGAACAAAATTGGTTCCAGAGACGCTGTAGACGATTCCTTTGTTGGGTCCGGTGTTGGGTTGGAACCAGTTCGAATTGGAGGAGCCGCCGCACGTCAGGCCGGTAACGTTGTTTTTGGCATCCTGGACCGGGATTAACTGGCAGGCGCCGTAGTCGCGTTGACTGCTGGCGACGGGATCGGCGTGCCGGTAGCTCAAGAAGGCGGTGACGTTGCCTTTGCCGTCGGCGAAATTCGTGCCCATCAGCATGTCGAAGGTCTTGTTTCGGCCGTCCCTGGCCGTGCCCGTTGGCGGCGAATACCCGAATTGCTGCACCAGATTTTGCACGATGGTGTCGTGGTTTTCGTGCCAGTTTTCCCCCAGCTGAGCGTCGACCTGAAAGCCTTCGAAGTTCTTCTTCATGATGAAGTTGACCACGCCGGCGATCGCGTCTGATCCGTAGGCCGCGGATGCGCCGCCGGTCACCACTTCGACGCGTTCGACCAGACCCGCCGGAATTTGATCCAGGTCCGGAGCGGGTTGCGAGATGGCGGTGTTCGGCGAGCCCACTCCCAAACGGCGGCCATCGATCAGTACCAGGGTGCGTGCGGGGCCGAGGCCGCGCAGATCCGCGGTGGCGACGCCGCCGGCGGTCGTCAAACCGGAGGTGCCGTTGCCGAGATCCTGTCCCAGATCGTTGTTATAGTTTTGTGGCAGCTGATTGATGATGTCGCTGATATCGGTCTTCCCTGACACCCGAATGGACTGCGAGGAAACCACCTGGATGGGACTCGTGCTCACTTCATTCGGAGAGGCGATGCGCGAGCCGGTGACGATGATTTCGGTCAGAGGCGCAGGCTCCGCGGTCGCTGCAGCCGATTGCGCGGCCGGAGTCGGCGGCGCCTGTGCCAGCAGGATCCGCTCGGCGGGAAGCCTCTTGGCTTCTGCCGTGGGCGGAGCGGCAATTGCGCCCCCGGATTGTGACTGCAGGGAAACACCGGCGCCATCGTTGAGCGAAGAAGTCGTTACGGGGACGACGGTCACCGTATTGTTGTCAAGGTAGCGGTAAGTCAGCCCCGTGCCTGATAGCAGCTGCTCCAAGGCCTCGTTCGCTGTGATGTCTCCATTCGCACCATTGGTGCGCACATCCCTCACGGTGTTGGACAAATAAAGGACCTGCAGGCCGCGGCTCTGCGCCAGCTGCTTGAGTGCCGGCCCCAGACCTTGCGCACCGATATGGGTCGGTTCACGGATGGAAGCGCTTGCGCTATCGGCGAGGCAAAGGTCGACGACAGAAAGGGAGACCGCCGCCGCCACAGCAGCTATACGCAGTAACGCTCCCGCGCCCCTTGCGAGGTCTTCGACGCCGGCCGGCCAATGCGGCCGCCGATCCCGATTACAGTAGAGCGTTGTCACATAAGAAATGGGTGTGTCAGCGCGCTTCGCGGCGAAGAACGCGCACTTGTTTCTCCGTTTCGACCACTTGGATCGAGTTCTGGCTGCGCAAAAAATTTATGAGCGATGCAGGATCGGTCGAGGAATAAACACCGCTGATCCTGAGTTTTTCCAGTTCGCCGCCATCGATGGTCAACGGCCGCCGGTTGTAGCGGTTGAATTCCTCAGCTACATCGCTCAGCGGCGTCTCCTCGAATATCAGGCGCTTCTGCACCCAGGCGGTTGCGACTGCGGTGTCGGTGCGGGTCGGTTTCGTCACAATGTGCGGCAGAACGGTAAGCTGTTCGCCGGCGGACAGAACGATGGCGGCAGTCCCGGGGCTGTCCACGTCGTCGTAGGTCTCGACGCGTCCTTCGACCACCGTTACAACGGTCGCAGACTGTTTTTTGTAGACATCGAATTCCGTGCCGACCGCGCGAACTTGTGCATCGCCGGCGCGCACCACAAATGGCCGCTGCTTATCCTTTGCCACGCGAAACAACGCCTGGCCTTCGATCAGCGTCAAATCGCGCTGATGTTCCGTGAGATGGACCTGGATAGTTGAGCGCGCATTGAGCTCGACCGTCGATCCGTCGGAGAGCTGCACGGTGCGCTGCTCGCCGATTCCAGTCGAGTAAGTGCCGCTGAAATTGCCGCCGCGCAAGAGCAGAAACGTGGCGGCGGTCAGCAGCACGACCGCGGCCGCGGCGTAGGCGGCCAGACGAGAGTGCCGCCGCAAGACTTGCGGTGTGCCGGCAGAAGGAGGCTCGGCGGGAGGTGTGCGGTCGGGAGACAGTGCGATCACGTCGGCTTCTTCGCGCGCCCGCGCAATCAGCGCCGCGACGTCGATCTTGCCGTGAGGGTCCGCGCTGGGCAGCTCTGCCCACACGCCCGAGATCTCGAGATAGGCGTGAATGTGTTCGGGCGAGCGGCGCAGCCACTCGATGAACCTCACGCGCGCATCGCCATCCACATCGCCCGCGCGGAATTCTATGAACCATGCCGAGGCTTCGGCGATGATCGCAGGATGGGTTCTACCAGCTGAAACACCCGCTCTCATGGTTTCATGGCGCTTTGAGTGGCGCGCAAATTTCGACAATGCTCGACCGCACGCGCAAGATATTTTTTGGCCGTTTCACGGGATACCCCCAATTCATCTCCAACCTCCTGCACTGAATAACCGGCAACACGATGCAGCACCAATGCGGTGGCCACGCGGGTGGGCATATTCGCGAGCATGTGCTCGAGTTCCTCGAGCCGCTGCGCCTGAGCGACTTGATCGCATGGGTCATCGCTCGCCGGAGTCCTGAGCTCCGAGAATACTTCTGCCACGTCCACCGACACAGGCTCGCTCGAGCGCCGTACTGCGTGTTGATGAATCACATGGCTGGCAATCGTGAAAAGATACGCTTCGGGGCTGCGAATACTCTCGTAGCCGTCGACGCGCAGTAAGCGCAAAAACACCTCTTGAGCCAGGTCCGGAACGTCCGCGGCATTGCGCAGCCGTACCGACAAAAAGCGGCGCAAGCGGGGACCATACCTGGCAGCGATGCCCGCGACGAAGCTGCGATTGTCAGGTACACCCACGCCCACCCCTAGGTCGAGACTTCCCTGGATCATTAGAGCGCTTTGAATGAGAAAACGGGTATGCGTGGCTCGAATTTATTGCATTACTTGCTGCGTTGCGGCATTTCGCGCGCCGTGAGGGTGGGCGAAGAGCCCGACGCCGGCGGCGGACACTACCCCATCTGACCAATCTCGCTCACCGTTTGATGCACCTGGCTGTAGCCGGGAACCAAGAGGGCGAGGCCCGCGATCCCCGCACCGAGAATGACCGAGGCCAGCGGGCCGGCAAGCAGCCTCAAATTCCCGTGCCGTGGACTATCGTGCATGACGTCCGCTCACCCGAGGAATAATTCACCGATCGCGTGCCGGAATTTTTCGGCGCCCACCGCGAGACGCTGGGCGTAAGTTTCCTTTGCGTCGACGCCGGCAACATAGGTGACCTGGTCCTTGTTGTCGGTGGCCGCCTCGTAGACCACCTCTGCGATTTGTTCGGCGCTCGAGCCCTTCTCGCGCCGCTTCGGATCCATGAAGGTCTTCATGGTTTTGGCGATCGCCGCCGCATAGGCAGGGTGCTGTGTCAGCACCAAGGAACGCGTGGCGAAATCGGTGCGGATCCCGCCGGGGGCGACGGTCTTCACCTTGATGCCGAAACTCTTGAGCTCAAAAGCGAGGCTTTCGCTCCAGCCTTCGAGGCCCCATTTGGTGGCGTGATAGACGCAATTGAACGGGAAAGTGACCAGTCCGCCGATCGAGGTGGTCGTGATGACGCAGCCCGAGCCGCGCTCGCGCATCGCCGGCAGGAACGCTTGCGTCACCCGCATCACGCCGAGCAGGTTGGTGTCTATCTCTTGGGTCAGCTGCGCATCCGTCGCGGCCTCGAAAGGACCGGCGAGTCCATAGCCGGCATTGTTGAAAAGCACGTCCACCGGCCCGATCTCGAGCGCCTGCTTGGCGGCTTGGGCGATCTGCGCGGGCTGGGTCACATCAAGCCCGAGCAGCCTCACTCGCGACACGTTTTGCAGCTCGCTCTCCTTGGAGGGGTCGCGCATCGTGGCGATGACCTGCCAACCCTTGCCGGCGAAAAGCAGTGCGGCGGCCCGGCCCAAGCCGGTCGAACTTCCGGTGATGAATATTGTTTGTGCCATGAGTTACTTCGCCCCGCCGCAGTCCGACCGCCCATTGTCCTCGATCGAAGCGATGATCCAGTTGCCGTCGATTCGCACCAGATTCGCGATATCCCGTCCGCAGTGATCGATTTTGCCATCCACCAGAAACTCAAACGGCGCCCACAGAGTGGCGACATCGCCGTCCACGTGAACCACGGCATCGTGAATGCGCTCTTCGTGGCTGGCAGGTCCGGGCTGCGAAAGCCGATCCGTCAACATTTCGAATGACATTTGCGCCGCCTTGCCCTTGCGCATCAGTACAGCGCTGCCCCCGGGCAGCATTTGCGCCATCATCGCAGCCTTGTCGCGTTTGCCCAGTCCGTCGAGCATCGCCTGGAAACTCGCGAGCACGGCTTTCTCCTCGATTGAAGCGCTCGGCACAGGATCCTTCAATTCAACGATCAGGCCGCGCATTTCCGTGGTCCCCATGTTCTCGCCCGTGTGGGCCGCCGCCGGAATCCATCGAACGTCGCCGAGCCTGCTGTGCCGTTCAGTCGGCGCTTGCCCGGGAGCAAGGTTGCGCACGCTGTATTCGCTCAGGGCCACCGCGAGGCTGTCGGGGTGCGAGTGCAGTGCCCATTTCTGTCCGGGCTGCGTCACGAAGCTCAAGACTCTGATGCGGTCATTCTCGAATGCCACTCTATAGACATCGGGCGCCACCATCAGGGCATCTTTCCTGTTGTCGACAGCTGCGGCGCACAGCACGCCGCTGGCACACAAAAGGGACAGAATCAGATACCGCATTTAGGATCTCCTGCTCACGTCTTTTCGCGCAATGGCGCACGAGTATCCGGCACGGACTGTCAAAACTCCACTTTACCCGCCATAGTGCCCGCTCTTAAGAGCAGCGCCGAGAATCGCATCAGTAACACCGCACCGAGCGGCTTGCCCGCACGACATGTATTCGCCGTCGCCCTTGGCAATGCAATCGAATTTTATGATTTTGTAACGTACGCTTTTTTTGCGGCTCAAATCGGCCGCGCGTTCTTTCCGTCCGATACGCCGGGCACCAGCCTGCTGGCGTCGCTCGCGACCTTCGGCGTCGGGTTTCTAACACGCCCACTCGGCGCGTTCGTGTTGGGAAGGCTCGGCGACCGGCTTGGCCGCAAGCCGGCCATGCTCATCTCCTTCATGCTGATCGGCGTGGGCGTCACCGGCTTGCCGTTGATACCGCCGTATTCTTCCATCGGCATTCTCGCGCCCATTCTTGCGATCGGCTTTCGGCTCATCCAAGGATTTGCGCTCGGCGGGGAGGTCGGGCCCAGCACCGCGTTCCTGATGGAGGCCGCCCCGCCATTGCGACGCGGTTTTTACATTTCGCTGCAGGCAACCAGTGCGGATGTCGCGGTCATGGTCGCGGGTCTGGTCGGCGTGGGATTGGCGAGTACTTTGGATGCCGCAGCGCTCGATAGCTGGGGATGGCGAGTTGCGCTGCTGGCAGGAGCCGTGATCATTCCGGTGGGTCTGGTGCTGCGCAAGACCTTGGTCGAGACCTTGCAGCCCGCGCATGGTCCGGCGGACGTTCCCACCATTCGCAACTACGGCCGTGTCGCGGCGGCGGGGTTGGCGCTGCTCGCCTCCGGAACCACCACGAGCTACTTGCTCAATTACATGACGACGTATGCGAGTTCAACGCTGGGAATGTCCGCCCAGATTGCCTTTGGCGCAACCGCCGTGGTCGGCCTCTGCGGGGTGGTGTGCGATCCCTTGGGAGGTTGGCTATCCGACAAGTTCGGACGCAAACCCGTCATGATCATTCCCTGGCTGTGTTTGGCGGTGGCCGTTTTTCCCTGCTTCACATTGCTCGAGCGAGAGCGCAGCAGCTTCGCGCTCTACGTCGCCTGTGGGGTCCTCGCATGCGCCTCGACGCTCGCCGCGTCCAGCGCGCTGATTTCGGTCAACGAATCGCTGCCGCACCGGGCGCGGTCGGGCGCCTTCGCCATCATTTATGCGCTGTCGATTTCAATCTTCGGGGGATCCGCGCAATTCATCGTCGCATGGCTTACCCGCCTCACCGGCAACCCGCTTGCGCCGGCGTGGTACATGATCTGCGGGGTGATGGTCGGGTTAATCGCGTCCAACGCCTTGCCGGAGAGCGCGCCGATCAAGGTGGGGGTCGCGCCGCAGGCCCCTTAGGAGGCGGTGCCGATCAAAAGACTCCGCGCGCAGTCGACCAGGGTTTCAGCGGCCCGACGTGGATGCCAGCCCAAAATCTGTTGAGCCTTGGTGGATAGGTGGCGATGCTCCCGTCCCAGTCGCGGCGTCATTGCACGAAGCGTCGGATCGGCCAGGCGATTGTCTTATCCCTGGTCGCCGGTTTCCAGGTGATGCGGCAAATGGTGGGGCTCTCCGCTCTATCCAAAAGCAAACCCGAGGCTCTCATCAAAATTCTGGCACCCCTGCTTGAGCAGCTCATCAGAGGCCAATCTGCCGACCGGCACGCCGCAGGTTAAAGATTCTTGTCGCGATCGCCCGGATGGTAATCGGCCTCGACGTTCCCATTGAGCTGGCTTTGGGTGAACAGGACGGGCTTGGTCTTCATGGCCACAAACAACGGAGTCTGGTCGGCGTAGTGAGGAGAATGCGAATCCAACGTGGCCGAGCCGAACTGGTTGATGCTGTCCGAAGATAGCGCGCCCGCCTTGTCCCAAGTAACGAACATGATGAGCGTGTCGCCTGCCGACGCAGTCAGGGTGCCGTCCTTCTGCGCAACGCCGTAGACGGCGCGATAGATGTCCGGGCCGCCGTCGATCGGCAGATCGAGATTGCCCCGGCGGAAGCGGTTGACCTGACCCCACTCCGGATCGATGCGGCCGAAGCGGGTCTTCAGCGTCGTGATGGCGTGGCGTAGAGCGTCGATGGGCAACACATCGGGATGGCTCTCCGAATGCGCCGCTTCCGTGTTCATCAGCACCGCCAGTGCCGCTGCACGGCTGTCGACGTTGGTGCGCCGGTCCCAGCTCTTGAGAAGCACCTGGGCGGCACGGAGATCATTGTCCGAGCCCGCATCGACCTGAACGACCTCAGCGATTTCGCGGGCGACGTTGGAGCGCTCGCTATAGGCAATATCGAACTTGTAAGCACGGAAAGCCTCGGCCGTGATGGCCGCGTCGGCGCCGAAGGTCTCCTGTGCGCGATAAGCTCTGTTGGTCATGCCGGTTTGGATGCCCATGGTGGCGCTGAAGTCGGACGGCTTCAGTGCATCCTCCATTCCCGTGGCTTCGAAAGGCGTGTTGTTGGAGTTGAATACATAGCCGGACTTGGGATTCCAAATCTGCGGCACGCGCTCGAAAGGCAGGTAGCCCTGCCAGATCAAGTCGGAGCGATCGCCGGGCTGGATCTCGTTCCAGTCCCGCCCTTCGGCGCGCACCGGGAACTGGCCGTTATAGACGTAGCCGATGTTGCCTTTGTCGTCGGCATAGATGTAGTTGATGCTGGGCAGGGCCTGCAGGCTCATCGCCGCCACCCATTCGTCGCGGTTGGCCGCTTTGTTGAGGCGATAATATTGCAGCGACTGACGCGCCTCGCCCATGCCGGCGTATCGCACCGCGAACATCCCGTGGTCGGTCTTCAATACAGGACCTTGCACCGACCACAACAGCGGCCGGTGCACCGTCCAGATCAGCGGCCCGAAAATCTTCACGCGAATGGCGGCATCGCCCTTCTCGAAGTCCTTCCACTGGCCGTCCAATCGGTACTGGCCGGGATTGGCGGGATTCACGTCCAGTCGATAGACCGTGGACACGTTGGGGTTGTTGACGGTGTTGGCCCAGCCCAAGTGGGCGTTGTGTCCGTGAAGCATGAAGGGAGAACCGGGAAAGAAGCCGCCGGCCACGTGCCAGCCCTCCTCGGAATCGAGCACGGCCTCGTACCAGGCCACCGGCCCCACATAGGGCTGGTGCGAATTGACCAGTAGACGGGTCGCACCGTCCGCCGACTTTGACGCCGCCACAGCGATACCGTTGGAGCCGATCGGCAGAGCTTCGGTCATGACCATGGCGACCTGACTCGCTTTCGGCGCAGGCGCCATGATCTTCCCGATCACATGATCGAGACCATAAAAGAAGGGTGTGCGGAATACGAACCCCGCGGCCACATCGCGGCCGGTCATAGGCAGCAGGCCCTGCGCGACCTTTTCCGGATGCAGGGCGGCGAAGTAATTAACCCCATCGGCATAGGCCTGCATCACGGCGCGGGCATCGGCCGGCAGCGCGGTGTCGTACTGCGACGCCACGGTCTCGCGCACTTTCAGCAGCCGTACCAGATAATCCGTGACCGCCCCCTTGGCGCCCTCTTCGGCGGCCAGCGAGCCGCGCGCGATCAGCGCGGCCTGTTGGATGGTGGCGAAATCGTCCTCGCTGTGGGCGAAGGCCAAGCCGAAGGCCACGTCCGGATCGGTGGGACCGCTGATGTGAGGCACGCCATAGTGATCGCGCTGGATGCGGGCATGGTAGTGCCCGGCCTGAGCGATCAGGGTTGCGCGCGCAGGTTCCGGCGGTTGGCTCAAACGATCGTGAGCGATTACGGTAATGAGACCGACAAGCACCAGTGCCGCAACCGAAGCCGCGCCTATCTTCAAATACCGCATGAGGTGTTTTCTCCCGACGAACAATTGTTAGACTTGTCAAAACTCAAACACCCAAGGAGCGACTCATGATCGGCTACGCCACCCTCGGAACAAATGATCTGGCTCGTGCGCAGGCATTCTACGATGCCTTGATGGCTGAAATTGGGGCAAAACGCCTGATGGAGTTGCCCCATGGCTTCACCATGTATGGAGCAAGAATCGATCGGCCGGCGCTGGCGATCACTCCTCCTTACGATGGTAACGAAGCAAGACCCGGCAACGGCAATATGCTCGCTCTCGTTCTCGACGAGCGGGCCAAAGTGGATGCGCTTTACAAGAAGGCCTTGCAACTTGGCGGATCGGATGAGGGCGCGCCGGGAACTCGGGGCGACGAAGGTCCGCAGGCCTTTTATGCGGCCTATTTCCGAGATCTGGACGGCAACAAGCTCTGTGCCTTTCGCGTGGGCCCGGCATAGCAACCGGACCGCTTCACGGCTTCGGGTCGTCCGCAATGTGCCACAGGACTCCCGAGGGATCGCTCAGGTAGAGAACGCGTAGGCCCCACGGCTGCAACGTCGGCGGCTTGGCCATGATGTCGGGATACCTTTCAGCGATCTTTTTGTCTTGTATGTGCTGCCACCATTGGTCCGCATCCTTGACCATGAGGTGCATCATGAAGTTGCCGGCCCATTCCTTGACGTAATAGTTCTGCAGCAGGAACCGAAATTCGCCCACCTGAAACGCTGCCAATTGGTCACCTTCCCAGGCCATCGTGAAGCCGAGATCCAGGTAGAACTGTTTCGCCACCGCGTAATCCTTGGCGGGCAGGAAGGCCTTCAGATCCAGCACGGAATTCGAATCCATCATTTTCTCCAGAGGGCTTGGTCAGCTTTCTTGCAGCCCTGGCTAGTCGGCCGCAGGCACGGAATGGTGCTCGTGCGCAATGCGCCATTTGCCATCGATTTTGCGAAGACCCACGGTCAGCCGGAATGGGAAACCATCTTTTTCCGCCGGGTTGCTCGATGAGTCGGGCCCGCAGTGCATGATTGCAACAGCGAAGGCCACGTCCTGGCCCGCGGTCACGGCGAGTTCCTGGAAATCGAAGGCAGTTCCGGGCTTGTGATAACGGAAGAACAGGTCCCAGGTCCTTTCGTAATCCTTTATACCCTTGCACTGCAGCGGCGGCGGCAAGTCGAACATCACCATGTCCGGCTCGTGATGAGCAAGGATGGCGGGAACATCGTGCCTGCGGACCGCGGCCGCCCATGATTCCAGAAGATCTTTGATCCGGATCTCTTCGGTATTGGCGGGTGCTGGCATCGCTTTAGCTCCTTCGTGCATCGAGTCCAGGCAACGTCGACGCATTTTCGCATTCTGAAACGAAAAAACCCTCACCAACTTGCGTCGGTGAGGGTTTCGTTTTCATCAAATTAAGAGCCTGGCAGTGACCTACTTTCGCATTGACAAAGCCAACACTAGCATCGGCGCAGAGCGTTTTCACTTCCGAGTTCGAAAAGGGATCGGGTGGTTCCCACTCGCTATGGCCGCCAGGCAAACCGGTTGCAAAGGGGCCGAGTCATGGCTCAGCCCCTTCACGAATTCAACAATTTGTTTCGACGTTTAGTCGCATTCAAGTCTTCAATTGATTGTCCCATACACGATTCGACGTTAGGCAAATCGCTTGGGTGTTATATGGTCAAGCCTCACGGGCAATTAGTACTGGTTA
>DASYIN010000077.1:0-12751 GCA_035997505.1 Steroidobacteraceae bacterium
TGCAGTTTGAACATGTCAATCATCGAGCCATAATCTTGGTTGGCGAGGACTGCTTCGTCTCCTGGTTTCCAGTCGAATCCGCTGATCACTGTGTCAAGGGATTCGGTGGTATTGCGGGTAATGATCAACTCTTCCGGCGAGCATCCCGCAAACGCTGCGAGCCTCCCTCGGATCCGAAGCTTGTCGTCGACCTGCCGCGTGCGCATGTAATGCGACGCTTCCAGGTTGACCGCGCGAACATTGTCAATGAAAGCGTCGAGCACGGGCTGGGGTTGGAAGCAGTAGTAGCCGTTCTCCAGATTGATATAGTCGCCGGTCACCCTGAACTGGGCTCTTACAGCCGCCCAGAACGCCTCATCCTCTGCGACTGCGGTAACCGGCTTCGTTGCGTACTGTGCCAGCAGGCTGGGGCCGAACATCAAGCTTAAAGACGCACCACCGGCTGTACTCAGAAAGCGGCGTTTGTTCATTGTTGGTGCAGACCGAAGCGTATGCCCTGCGGGTCGCGGCAAAAGGCCATTCGACCAAATCCTGGTTCCTCCGGAAGCGGGGCGTCGGCTTCGCCTCCGGCCTCGCGAACCAATGCCATTGCTTGTTCCAAGTCGGGGACCTGGAAGAAAACATAAATCTGCGGTGTATCCTCGCCGTGAAAACCAACGCGCATTGAGGGAGCCTGAAACCAGCCGCCGCCCTGCGCCATTGGAGTGAAGGTCCATCCGAAGACCCGTTGGAAGAAAGGGCGCGAGCGCTCTGTATCAGAGGTGCCGAGCTCGATGAAGGAAACGTTGCCGTGCATAAATCCTCGCGTTGGTGGTGCGCGGATCACCCGCGGCACCACGGTAATTCCGGTTAAGGTAACCGGATCACTGTACTCCACCGGGCTCAGGGCGCTATATTCGGCCGGGACTGCGCCGGCGGTGGATCGCGCATGTGATCGAGCAGGTCGCCGCGCGGCGGAATTTTACCGATACCGCACATGGGAAAAGGAATCACGCCGGCCATCACGATGAAGCAGCGATCGTTGATCCACAAGATGGAGCCGCCGCCCTCCAGTGGTTCGATTCGGTGAATGCGAGCGTGGTACCAACCAAACTCCGGCCTGTATTCCGGGTCGGGGCCGAGCCCGCCGTCGAAGTCGATGCCGGCACCGGCAGCATGCTGATCCAGCGCACGAGGCCCGGGCGCGGCTGCCAATTCCGCCTGCAGCTTGGCGGTGCGCGTCGCCTCAGCCGTCCAGTCGATTGGCGCGGCGGGTTGTTCGATGGCCGGCGGTTCCGCGGGCGGCGGAACGATGACGAGTTGCGTGTCGTGCGACGGCGCCGGTTTTTTCTGCGGCAATGGTTGCGGCGGCGGTTCTGATTCCGCCGGAGCCTGCATCCTGCTGGGAAGGGTGAGGAATATGAGCGGTTCTTCGTGCCGCAGCGCCACCTGCATCTGCCATTGCGATGCCAGGAACAAGAGTGCGGCGTGAAGCGCCGCGACCAACAACAAAATGCCGGGCCGCAGCAACCGCGCCGCTGCCTTTTCTGGTCGATCTTGCAGTGTCGGTGCGAGCGCGGCCATGTTCAAGCGCTAGCTCACTGCATCGACTTCACGTCGCTGCAAATGCCGCACCCGAATGTAGGGGAGCAGCGCAAGCGCCGCGGTGCTGGCGGCGCGAGCGAGCGTCGCGCCGATATGATCGGTGCCTATACCAATGCCCGCGGTCATCGAAGGCGCCTGCGCGAGAGGCGGCAAGTCCACGGAGAAATTCGTCAAGGCGCCGACGACACAGGTCATGACGATGCCGATGTAGGGCCAGATCGAGCTCTCGCGACGGTGCGTGGCTACGACCGCGAGCACGAGTGCCGCGGCAAGGGGCAGTCCCCACAGCAAATAGGCCGGCCCGTATGCGCTGATCCAGTACAGCAGTGCAGAGCCGCCGCTCAACGCATCGCCCTGGGCTTTGCGCCAGTTGACCAATGCGACCATCACCAAGAGAGATGCGGCAAACGCAACTGCAAACGACAGCACAGGAGTGAGGGCAAAGGCAACGCCGGGACGCCGCCGCGCCCATGAGCGCAACTCGGAGCGGCTCAGCAGGTTTGCGACCAATTGTTGCTCCGTCCCCAGACGCGCGACAGCCTCGGCTTCGGCTTCATCACTGCCGGCGCCGAGCGCCCGCCGCTCGGCCACGATGTCGGCGTGATGCTCGGAAAATTCGCGCAGGATGCGGCGTGCTCGCCGCGGAGCGATTCCCGCTTGAATCAGCCGATCGAGCGAGTGGCGCCGCGGCTGATCAAGCATATTTGGGATCCAGTAGTGCGGCGTCAACGCCGCCGGAAATGCGGCGCCAGTCCTGGGTGATTTTCTTCAAGTGCCGGCGGCCGCCGCGCGTGAGCGAGTAGTAGACACGGGTGCGGCCGTTGACGGTGCAACGGCGTGCCTTGAGCCAGCCGCGCCGTTCCAAGGTATGTAGAACGGGATACAACACACCTTCGCCCACGGAAATGGCGTGGCGCGTCGTGCTGTGGATGGCGCGGGCCAACTCATAGCCGTACATCTGGCGTTCAGCCAAAAGCCTGAGGAGCAGCAGCTCCGATATCCCTGACATGAGCGATGAACTCGCCTGCACTCCCGCGGACTCCCTATACCTCGATACGCGAGGTATTACTGTGATAGCAGAGCGGCGCGATTAGTTCCAGAAGGGGAGCGCTGAATAAAAAACGGCGTGGGTTTTGCCCACGCCGCCTGGGAATCGCACCAGCGGGGGAGTTGGCTGGTTTGCCGGCGCGAGGTTCTCCTAAACTTGAGATCGCATCCTGCCAAAACCGCGTAGGACAGCAGGGTACTCTTTGTATTCGATGAGTGCATTTTCCTCATTTGTCATAATGCAAGCGAAGTGATACCTCAGATTAACGCATTGATTTTATTATGGAAAGTCGACGAGAAACGCTGACACCACGTCTCAGCGGGGGGCCGATGACGGAGAATCAGCAGCTTAGGCGCAAAAGTTCTTAAGGATGCCGACCTTAGGCCACCGGCGAGGCGGCCGTGCGGGGGGCCCTTACACGGCTCACGATCATGTAGGCGAGGATCGCCACGATGAGGGTGATGCAGCTGAATTTGAAGTCTTGTTGCTGGCCAGGGGTGAAGGCCATCGCGATCAGCACCGCGGCCATGCAGGCAATCGCCGCATAACTCAAATACGGAAAGAGCCACATGGTGATTGCAGGGCTTGCCACGCCATTGCGCTCACGCTGCCGGCGCAACGTGATCTGGGCGGCGGCGGTGATCATATAGACAAAGACCATGAGCGCGCCGGAGGAACTCACCAGAAAATCAAAGACCTTTTGAGGAGCTTCGATTGCCGCAATGATTCCGAGGAAGCCGGCGGCGGCGCCGATCAATACCGATACGACCGGCACACGGCGCTTGTTCAATTTGATGAAGGATTGCGGCGCGTCGCCGCGCGACGCCAAAATGAACAACACCCGCGAACTGACATAGAAGGCGGAGTTCAAGCACGACAGTACTGCGGTCAGGATGATGGCGCTCATGATGGTGCTCGCCCAAGGAACGTGCATGGTGTTGAGCGCCAGCGTGAACGGCGATTCGCCTGAGCGAACGGTATTCCAGGGAATGACCGAAACGATGAGGAACACCGACACCACGTAGAAAATCAAAATGCGCCAGATCACGGTCGTGGTCATTTTCGCGATGGCGCGGCCCGGTTGCGCCGATTCCGCGGCAGCCACGGTGGTGATTTCCGCGCCCGTCATGGCAAAGAACACCGGCGAGGCAGCGGCAAGTACGGCAAGCCAACCGCGCGGCGTAAAACCGCCGTTGTTCAGAAGATTTCCAAAAGTGGCGCCGGCAGGCGCCGTCCAGCCGAACGCATACGACACCGCGATCACGACGAATACCAGGATAGCCGCCACTTTGATGGAAGCGAACCAGAATTCGAATTCCGCATAGGAACGCGCCGACATGAGATTAACGCCGGTCATGACGGTCATCAGTCCAAGGCCAATCTGCAGCTGCGTGAAGGGCAGCCAGTGCTCCAAAATTTTCGCCCCGGCGATGGCCTCCACTGGCACGACGATGACCCAGAAATACCAATACAGCCAACCAACCACAAATCCCGCGCCATCGCCCAAGCCAGAGCGGGCAAATTCCGTGAATGAGCGCACATTGGGCAGCGACGTCGCCATTTCGCCGAGCATGCGCATGACGAGCAGAATCAACGTGCCGGTAATCGCATAGCTGATGAATACGGCGGGGCCTGCCGCGAGGATCGATGTGCTGCTGCCGACAAACAAGCCTGCGCCGATGATGCCGCCAATCGAAATCATCGCAAGATGACGGCCTTGCAACGATCGGCTGAGCTGATGTGCGGGCTCGATCGGATCAGGCGTGCTCGACTCGCTCATGAAGCATCCCCAGGCGGTGGAACTGACCGTATATTACGCATAACGCGGCCTTACAGGCTGCGCAAGAAATCGATCATCGCCTTGTTGACTTCGTTCGCGCGTTCCTGTTGCGTCCAGTGTCCGCAGCCCGGCAGCATGATCGTGCCCCGCAGTTGGGGTATATAACGAGCCAAATCGGCAATGACTTCTTTCATCCGCGGAAATGACACGACGAGGTCTAAATCGCCCGCGATGTACAGCGCCGGCACCGTGACCGAAGCGCCCGCGTACGGTGCCAACAGCTCCCAATTGCGATCGATGTTGCGATACCAGTTGAGGCCGCCGCGAAACCCGGAATGCTGGAATTGCTGCACGTAGAAATCGAGATCCCCATCGCTAAGCCACGGCGGCAGCGTTTCCGGATTCGGCATGCGGGTGAGAAATCCACCGGTTCGCGGCACCATGCCGACGCCTCCACTTGCGCCGCCGGGGTTGCGCCGCGGCACATCGCCCGATCCCGAATACAAGATCTTGCGCAGCGAGGTTCGAGGATCCTCCTCGAGTTCCTTTTCAGCCACCCCCGGGGTTTGAAAGTACAGCTGGTAGAAACTGGCATCGGCGTTCTGAGGCATCGCCGATGTCGGAGCAACGCCGCCGCGAGGCCGATACGGCACACTGAGCCCCACCACCGCACGAAAGAGATCCGGACGCAGCAGCGCGGCATGCCAGGCAACCGGCGCGCCCCAATCGTGCCCGGCAATCACCGCCGTCTTTTCGCCCAGCGAATCGAGCACGCCCACCATGTCTCCGACGAGATGCAACAGCGTGTAGCGCTCGATTTCCGCCGGGCGATCGCTCATGCCGTAGCCGCGCATATCGGGTGCCACGGCATGAAACCCCGCAGCCGCCAGCGCCCTCAGTTGATGCCGCCATGAATACCATGACTCCGGAAATCCATGGCAGAGCAGCACCAAGGGTCCGCTGCCTTGTTCCGCAATGTGAATGCGGATTCCGTTCGCGTCGATCGTGCGATGAGTGGGTTCGTTCATGGTTGTAGCGTAGCAGGCCTTAAGGTGGATGGTCCTTCATGGCGGCGAGTTTGGCCTCCAACTCGCTTCCGAAGTAGGCCTGGGGCCTTGACGCGTCGACGCGTTCGCGTCGCTCGCGCATGGCGATCGCCGCCCTGGCCTTTTCGAATGCATCGCGTAAGGTGCGTGCCTCGGGCAATGCATCGCGATAGAACGCCTCGCCAAAGTAGGTCAGATCGCTGTCGTTCGAACAGCCGAAGGAGGTTCGGTCGGCGGCTGCCGCCGCGATGAGGATGGTCCGCGGATCCTTCAACGCATCGATGAATCCTCCCGCGTAGCAAGCTGAAATGATGATCACGCGCCACCTGATGCCCGAGTCCCGCAAGGCTGCGGCGAGATCTTCATCGGTCAGATCATCGAGCGGCAGGTCCGAATTTGCAACGGCAATGGCCGGGTCGCGCGCGCCATGCGAGGAAATGGCCAGGAACAGCACATCGCGATCGAGGTTCATGCGGCCGGCGAGGCCGCGAAGTGCGTACTTCAACCCGGAAACGCTGGCAAGCGGAGAGCGCTCCAGGTCGCGCTCATCGTTGATCAGCGACAAGCTCCTGCCATCCATGCCGTAACGTTCCGACAGCACGCGCGACGCCAAACCGATTTCCTGCGCGAACACCTTTTGGTCGCCGACCCCGGCGAATCCGAGAAAGAATCCCTTTGGGGCCGATGAGGCATCGGCGTGAACCGCCGCGAGCGCCTGATCGATGCGCGCCGATTGCTCGAACAGCAGGGTTTCCGCGTCGGCATGAGCATCATTGCCCACAACGGCTTCTTCTGCCTCGGGCGCCGCCCACACGTCCGGAATCACCTCCAGCGCATCGGTGACCCAAACAAATCCGATGAGAAAGGCCAAGCCGGCAAATCCCGCGATGCGTTGCCGCCTGCCAGTAAAGGCGTGCAAACCGCGTGCGAGATACGAGTAGCAATAGACCAGTACGGCAATGGTCGCTACGATCAACCAAAATGGATTCAAGTACGGCGCAACAACGGCGGCGAGCAGCAACGGAACGGGTACCAGGCCTGAGGACAACAGCAGCGCGGCCTCAAATGCCGGCCGCGGTCTGGATTGCCAGCGCAGCAATGCCGCCATCACGAGAATCGCAAGCGCATACCAGGCAAGCAGCGGCGCACCGGCGGCCAGAAATTGCGGATCGGGCAGCGCTGCCAACCAGTCGATTGTCAGCCATAGCAACAGCGAGAAGAGGGCCACGCAAATGAGCAGAGCCGTCGACGGGCCGGCAGCGGGCGGCAGGGCTCGAAGACTCCATAGCTGCAGCAGCAATGCGAGAGCGGATCGCGGCGTGTTCGGCGCCGCGGCGGGTGCGACCTCGACGGGCGCGGCCGGAAGCGGATTCTGAGACTCAGCGTCGTCCATGGCCGGAGATGATAGCCTGGCGCACAAAGTGTTGCGCGCAACCGGCAGTCCGCAGGATGATGTCAAGACACGTGAGCGGAGGTTTCCATGAAAGTTGATGGCCGTTGTCACTGCGGGCAGATTCGCTATGAGGCGCAGATCGACCCCAGCACGGTGAGCGTCTGCCACTGCAGCGACTGTCAAACGCTGACCGGCACCGCGTATCGAGTCAGTGTTCCGGCATCCGCCGCAAATCTGGCATTTCTTTCAGGCACACCGAAGATTTACGTCAAGACGGCGGAGAGCGGCAACCAACGCGCGCAAGGATTTTGCGCTGATTGCGGGACACCGCTTTATTCGGCGGACGCGAAGGATCCGCAGGTCTATTTTCTGCGCGTGGGCACACTCAGTCAGCGTGCGGCACTGCCGCCGACGCGCCAGATCTGGTGCCGATCCGCTTTACCGTGGGCGTCTGACATTCGCAATCTTGCGCCCAGCGAACGCGCATGACGTTGTATGCGTTGGGAGAACACGCGCCGCTGGTGGCGGCGAGCGCCTACATTGCGCCGACGGCCGCGGTAATCGGCAAGGTCATACTCGCCAAGAACGCCAGCGTATGGTTCGGTGCCACGTTGCGAGGCGACAATGAAACGATCAGCATCGGCGCCGGCAGCAACGTACAGGATTTGGTGGTGATGCACACCGACCCAGGGTTTCCGCTGATGGTCGGCGCCGATGTTTCCATCGGACATCAGGCGGTCATGCACGGCTGCACGGTCGGTGAAGGATCCCTGATCGGTATTCAGGCGATCGTGCTGAACGGCGCGGTGATCGGCAAGGGCTGTCTCGTCGGGGCGGGCGCCCTCATCACCGAGCGCAAGGTATTTCCGGACGGAACGCTCATCATCGGGGCGCCGGCCAAGGCGGTACGCGAGTTGACCCCGGAGGAGCGGGAAAATCTTTTGAAGGTCGCCGCGAACTACGCTGAGCGCGGCGCCTACTACCGAACCCATCTGCACGCAATCTTGGGCGTAGATTCGCCCGCACAGGAGAAAAACGAATGAGCAACGAGCGAGGCATTGAATTGAGCCGGCGTAATTTTGTGCAAGGCGCCGTGTCCGGCGCGGCGCTCGCCGCTGTCCCATTGACAGCCTTTGCCGCCCCGGCGCAGGACGCCGACAAGGCCGCGGTATTGGCGCAGATTCCGAAGATGCACGCCGCCAACATCAAGCGCTTGCAGGAATGGATCGCGCTGCCTTCGATCGCTGCCGAGAACCGGAATTTTCCGCAGGGTCCCGAGCACATGGCGAAGTTGGCGCAGGATGCGGGATTCACCGGCGTCAAACTGATACCCACCGCCGGCAAGCCCGGCGTGTTCGGCAAAATCGACGCCGGCGCGAGCACGACGATGGCCATTTACTTCATGTATGACGTGAAGCAATTCGTGCCTGAGGAGTGGAGTTCGCCGCCGCTCGAGGCTCGGCTGGTCCAAAAGGAGGGACTCGGAACCGTTTGCATGGGGCGCGGCGCCGTCAATCAGAAGGGTCCGGAGAATTCCTTCTTGAGCGCCTTGATGGCGTTCAAGGCGGCGGGTAAAAAACTGCCCGTAAATCTGGTCCTGGTTTGCGAGGGTGAGGAAGAAATCGCCTCGCCGCACTTCCAGGAAGTCATTAAAAATCCCGAAGTCATGGAGGAACTGAAGAAGTGCGTGGGCGTTTTCATGCCCGAAGCGGGCCAGGATCGCGATGGCGGAGTTCAAGTGTCCCTGGGCGCAAAGGGCGTGGTCGAGCTGGAGCTGATCTCGAGCGGCGAGAAGTGGGGCCGAGGCCCTGCGCATGATGTGCATTCGAGCCTGGAAGCACAGGTGGATTCTCCCACGTGGCATCTGGTTCAGGCGCTGAACACGCTGGTGGAAAAAGACGGACACACGCCGGCTGTGGAAGGATTTTTCGAGCGAGCCAAGCCGCTGACTGCCGCGCAGGAAAAAATGATCAAGGATCATGCGGCAAAGACCGCGGAAGCGACGGTGCAGAAGGCGCTGGGCGTAAAGCATTGGGTGCACGATAAGAATTGGGTGGACTCGCTGATGCTGCTCGAGTCGCGGCCGACCATTAATATCGAGGGGCTCGTGGCGGGCTATACCGGTCCTGGCGGCAAGACCGTGCTGCCGCACAAAGCGGTGGCGAAGATCGACATGCGCCTCGTGCCTGACATGACTGCGGCCGATACGCTCGCCAAACTGAAAGCGCACCTCGCGAAACACGGGTTTGCCGATATCGAGGTCAATATGAGCGGCGGTTACAACCCCAATCAGACTGATCCGGACAGCAAACTGATTCAGACGCAGCTGGCGACCTATCGGAAACTCGGACTCGAACCGCTGTTATGGCCACGCTCCGCCGGGTCATGGCCGGGATACGTATTTACCGATGCGCCTTTGAGCCTGCCCGCCGGTCACTTTGGCCTGGGGCACGGGACGGGTGCGCATGCGCCCGATGAATATTATTTGATCGAGTCCACCAATCCGAAAATTCAAGGATTGGACGGGGCGGTCGCATCCTTCGTGGAGTATTTGTACGCGGTCGGCCGCTAGCAGCTAGCGGAGGCGCAATGCCCTGGTGCGGAACAGGACGCCCAGGGCGATCAGCGTCGAGACGGCCCATCCGGCAGGCGAGACGATCAGCGCGCTAAAGGTTTCTGAATACTCGCCCGCAACGTGCATGGCGGCGGCGGTGGACTGCAGCACAGAGGGCATGAACCATGCCGCAAGGATTGCCGCGGCCGCGATCATGACAACGCGCCGCAGAGTACGAACTCGTCGCGCGCGCTCCATTCTCGCCCAGAATGCATCCATGAATTCCGCGTTGGGCAGCGTTTCGTGCGAGCGGGCAAAAAGTGCCAAAAGCTGAGCGCCAGTTTCTTCAGACATGCGTGTCACCATAGCCTTGAAGCAACTCGCGCAGGCGCGCGGAGCCGCGGTTGATGTGTGATTTTACCGTTCCCAAGGGAATCGCGGCAGTCTGGCAGATCTCGCCATGACTCATCCCTTCGCTGTAAGCCAGCACGATACATAAGCGGACATCGCGCGGAAGGTGTGCGAGGGCCGCATCCAGATCCAGCTGCCGGGCGACAGTGGAAGACGGAAACTCGGCGCGCAAATCTTCCTCGAGGGGCAAGTCCTGCCTCGAGCTGCGGGCGTTTTGCAGCCAGAAGTTCACCGCGAGTTTGCGCAACCAACCGCCAAATGCGCCAGGCGCCTTCAGGCTGCGAATCGACAGCCAACCCTGAACGAAGGTCTGTTGTGCAAGATCGTCCGCCAGCGCCGCGTCGCGCGTCAGGCGCCGCAGCAGATTCCTGATGGATTCCTGTCGGCGGCGCACTAATTCGCCGTAAGCCGCATCATCTCCGTTCATCGCCAGCAACACGATGGAAACCTCGCTTGCCGCCGCCAGCGCACCGGCCGGCAACCCCGGTTTCACGTGACCGACTTGTCCAATCGCTCACGTTCGCGGGCATCGCTCATGGCCTTGGCGCCGATGAGCAGCCCGATGCCGACACAAATCGCAACGACGCCGCCGGCCATCATCGGATACAGCGCGGCGGGAGCAAACCGGCTGACGAAGTAAGACATCAGGAAGATGCCGGCACCCGAAGCGGTGGTGATAATTCCGCCCAGCTTCAAATCCATGGGGTCCGCGCGCTCATCGCGGGCCTCTTGCGAAAGTAATTTTGCGACCAGTGCTGGGTCGAGCGGTTGGCCCTTCTCGATGATGGTGCGCAGCAGATCGACGTTCAAGCGCCGTTTCTGGTGATCCGCGATGAGTCCCGCAACGGAAACGACGCCGATGAACACCCAAAAGGCGACCCCAACCAAGTACGCTCCATTGCCCATATGATCCATCGCGACCTCCTAAAGAGACAGGTGATTCCTGCTTGTAAGATGCAGATCACGGCTCATTTGGATGCAGCCCTGGCGGGAAATTTTTAAGGAGCGGGCGTTTTCTCGGGCTGTGGGGGTGCCTTTTCCGCGGGCTTGGGCGGCTCCTTTTCGCCGTTGACAGCCGCTTTGGCCCTTTGCGCGCCCTTTTTTGCGGTGGCGCCGACTTGCTGAGCGCCTTCCTGCGTCGCGGCAGCGACTTCTTTGGCCGCGGCGGCCACTTGTTTCGCGCCCGTCTTGGCCGCATCCGCGATTACTTTAGCGTCGCGCTTGACTGCCTCGCCCACCGCTTTGGCTTGATCGTGAGCCAGCGTTGGATCGGCCGGTGGATCTTCGGCGGCCCTTGCAGTCAACAGCGTCGACAGCGCCAAGCTGAGGCAGGCTGCAATGAGGACTTTGGCGTTCATAAAGGTAACCCTGGGTTATCCGAAAACGTTGCCGTATTTTTGCCGAAGGACTGTCTTTTGCACCTTGCCGGTCCCGCCCACGGGCAGCGAGTCCAAGAATATAACCTCCTCGGGCACCCACCATTTTGCCACCCGCTCGGCCAGAAAACAGAGAATGTCCGCTGACTCCAATGCATGTCCGGGCTTGCGGACGACAAACAGCAGCGGGCGTTCCTGCCACTTGGGATGTTTTACGCCGATGACCGCGCACTGCGCGACGGCAGGGTGTGCGATCGCGGTGTTTTCCAGGTCGATTGAGCTGATCCACTCTCCCCCGGTCTTGATCAGATCCTTGACGCGGTCACGGATCTGCAGCGTGCCATGCGGATCGATCGTGGCGATATCGCCGGTGGGAAACCACCCGTCCCGCAACGCCGAGGTCTCGCTCTTGTAGTAGCCGCTGACGATCCATTGACCCCGCACCATGAGTTCGCCCTGCGATTCGCCGTCACGGGGCAATTCGCTGCCGTCCTCGGCGACGACTTTGATGTCGATGCCAAAAACGGTCTTGCCGCAATTGGCAGCGGCGAGGTGGCGTTGCGCCGGCTGCGACAGCATCTGTTCTACCGTCAGGCAGCTTATGGTCGCCGCCGCGGTGGTCTCGGTCATTCCCCAACCCTGCCGCACTTCGATTCCATATTGCTGGTCGAATTTGGCGATCAGGGTGAGGGGCACGGCCGATCCACCCGACAGGACGCGCTTGAGGCTCGAGAATTTCAGGTTGTGCTGTTCGACATACTGCAGCAGTGCGAGCCACACGGTAGGCACGCCGGCGCTCACCGTCACCCGCTCATTTTCCATCATTTCGTACAGGCCGGGTCCATCCAATCGAGGCCCCGGCAGCACCAGCTTTGCACCGCCAATGAGGCATCCGTAGGGCGCGCACCAGCCGTTGATGTGAAACATCGGAACCACCGGTAGCATAGCTTCGCGGACAGAAAGGCCGAGCATTCCGGGCATGCAAATAGTCATGGCGTTCAACACGATGCCGCGATGCGAATACAACGCGCCTTTGGGATTGCCCGTCGTGCCGGAGGTATAGCAGATGGCCGCGCTCGCGCGCTCATCGAATTGCGGCCACTCGAAATCCTCGTCCTCGGATGCGATGAAAGTCTCGTAGCAGTAGATATTGGCAACGGCATCCAGCGCGGGCATGTTGTCCGCGTCCGTCATGCAGATCCACGCGATGATGTTCGGGCAGCGTGCTGCAATGCCGGCGACGAGCGGTGCAAAACTCGAATCAAAAAACAGGACACGATCTTCCGCGTGATTGATGATGAAGATCAGCTGTTCGAGATGCAGTCGAGGATTGCAGGTATGGATGACCAGGCCGCTGCCGGACACGGCGTAGTAGATCTCGACATGGCGGTGATTGTTCCAAGCGAGCGATGCTATTGCCGTGCCGGCCGGCAGGCCCAGATCGGCGAGCGCATTGGCGAGCTTTTTGACCCGGGCCGCGCACTCCGCGAGTGTGTAGCGAAACACCGGTCCGTGAGTCTCGCGCGAAACCATTTGCGTCTGGCCGTGCTGCGCCTCGG